>JAIXPW010000257.1 GCA_027485995.1 Verrucomicrobiaceae bacterium | reverse complement strand
GTGGTCAGCTCGCCGAGCCGCTCCGCGCGACCGAAGCTGGTTTTCACCGCGCGTTCATTTTGATCGACCGTGTAGATGCCTGCGACGAGGTATCGCATCAGGAACCACACGACGAAGCCGAAGAGACAGCCTAGGATGATGGGCATGAGGAATAGTTTGGAACCGCTCGCAGGTTTGCGGGTGGCGTCACCTTTGCCAAGTAGAACCGTGAGGCGTGAATGTAGCGGTGGCCATCCGCCGTTTCGGTCACGAGATCACGTCACCGCGCGTGCCTGGCGGGATGTCCACGTGGATTGGGCACGAACGAATTTCAATTTCCGGTCACTTGAACCACTCGCTCAGCGGCAGACGCAGGAACAGCATCGAGCCGTTGCCTTCGTAGATCAGGCCGAGGTGGGCGTCGTCCGCGATGGTGAGGCAGGAGTAGCCGAAGCAGCCTCGCGAATCGTAGAGGCGGTGTTCCTTTTCCGGCCAGCTCATCGCCTGATCGCGGGACAGTTTCACGGTCATCTGGTGGCGGCCATCGGTGGCATTGGGGTTCGAGAAAAAGATCAGGTCGCCATGCTTCGGGTGCTGCCAGCGGAAGAGGCTGCCCATGCAGACCGGCTCGCGCAGGGCCTTGCGGTCGGTGGGGTGAAGGGTCCAGGTTTTCCCGAGATCCTTGGTCACGGCGATGGTGCGCGAGCCACCACGGTCGTCGCGGCAGTTGATCATGATCGAACCGTCGGCGAGCTGGATGACCTGCGACTCGGTGGTGGAGATCTTCACGCCGGTGCCGACGTGCCAGGTTTCGCCGCGATCCTTCGACCAGATCAGGGTCGAGAACGGCTTGCCCTGGGTCTCGCCGCCATCGGCTGAGCGGAACTGCGCGGGCATGACCAGCGTGCCGTCCTTCAAGGTGATGCCGGCTCCGGGGCCTTGGAGGAAAAGCCGCCACGCGGGGTCCTTGAGGTCTTTTGTTAGATTGCGTGGCTTCGACCAGGTGAGGCCGTCGTCATCGCTGAAGGTCATCATGAACTGGCCCGTTTCGGTTTCGGAAAGGCCCGGTCGAGAGCCATGCCAGCCCAACTTCCCATGGCTCCACGAGCCCGCGATCCAGATGCGTCCGGTGACTTCATCGACCAGCGTGCAGGGATCGCCGACGCCATCGAAGGCGAAAGCCGGATCCTTGCCCATGTCGAGCGCGATCCTCATCGGCTCCCAGTTTCGTCCGCCGTCGGTGGAGCGGGAAACACCGACATCGATGTCCGCCGGAAGATCGACCGCGCTGTTGTAGCGGATGTCATAGACCGCGAGCAGGCTGCCCTTTTTGGTGCGGACCAGTCCTGGAATGCGGTAGGCCTTCGAACCATCGTCGCCGGGCAAACGGATTGCCACACCGATGCGCTGCGAGCCTTCGGGCGAGGCGACCTTTGGGGTGAGTTCCTTGCCTGCCACCTTGATGCGGGACAGTGAGGCATCGATCCGGCCATCGATTGAGGCGGTGGCTTTCAGGGTCGGGGAAATCCAGAACCAGTTTTCTCCGGGTTGGAGTTCGTGGTTGCAGCTCAGGGAAATTTTTCCATCGGTCCGGGTGCTTTCCGCGATGAGCTGCGTGCCTTCCTCATCCGGCTCCGGGCTGCCGGAGAAGACTTTCAGGCTTTCGACATCGGTCGGGGTGGTGGTGCCATCGAGGCTGAGTTCGAGGCCCTCCAGTTTCGCGGTGCCTTCGCTGCCCTTCACGTCGATCCTGAATCCGAGCACGGGGTTGAACGTGGCGCGCACCATCGCGGGGCAGACCGGCTGGGTCGTTTCCACCAGCGTGGCGACTATCGGGCCGGGTTCGGTGAGCATCACGTCATCGAGCAGCACGCCGCCATCAGCATCCGACTTGCAGTGGAAGCGCAGGGCCTGGGTGCCGGTGGGAAGCTTGAGCCGGAGGTTCGCCAGGAAGCCACCGACCTTGATCTCGTCCTTGGCGGCGCGATGGATCTCTTTCCAACTGCTGCCAACCTTGGCCTCGATCGTGAACTCGAAGGGCTCGCGCTTCGTCCAGCGTTCGGCGAAAAAGGTCAACCCGGTGCCATCGGTGGCCGGGCTTTTCAACTCGAGCACCACCGTGCCATCGCCCTTGCCGTTGAGGCGCAGCGAGTGGTTGCCGCTGTGACCGCGATTGCTCTGGATGCTGGCCTGATCCGCTGCGGCCGACCAGGTGCCGATGGTGGTTGTCAACGAAGTCACGGCACCGGAAGCCGTTTCAAAGGACTCCGCACAAAGGGGTCCGGCGCTGAGGAGGAGGAAAAGGGGCAGACGATTCATGGAGTTGGCGTGAGTGAGGAGGAGTAGCGCAGTTCGGTGGTATCGCCGACCGGGGCGAAGGTGAACATCCATTTCCAATCGCTCTTGCGATGCGGAATCTTCAGCAGGATTTCATTCCATCCCTGCTTGAGATGGATCGTGGAAGGTGGTCGGAAAAAGTAGTCCTCATCGGTGAAGGGGATCTCGTTGCTGGCGATCGGGACG
>JAIXPW010000144.1 GCA_027485995.1 Verrucomicrobiaceae bacterium | reverse complement strand
GATGGCGAGGATTTCCTCAAGCTGCTTCTTGCAGCGCGGCACGTCGGCGGCGGGGAGGTCGATCTTGTTGAGGACCGGGATGATGACGAGATTCTGCTGAAGGGCGAGGTGGAGGTTCGCCACGGTCTGGGCTTCCACGCCCTGGGCTGCGTCGATCATCAGGATCGCGCCTTCACAGGCGGCCAGCGAGCGGGCGACCTCGTAGGAGAAATCGACGTGGCCGGGGGTGTCGAGGAGGTTGAGCTTGTAGGTGATGCCGTCCTTGGCCTTGTACTCCATCGCCACCGGGTGGGACTTGATGGTGATGCCTTTTTCTCGCTCCAGATCCATGGCGTCGAGCAGCTGGGCGCTGCTTTCGCGCTGGGTGATGGTGCTGGTCATTTCCATCAGTCGATCGGACAGGGTGGTCTTGCCGTGATCGATGTGGGCGATGATCGAGAAGTTGCGTGTCAGCGAGGTGGACATTGGGAAAACGGGCCGGAGCGGGCGGAAGAGAACCACGAATTGCAGGAAAGACACGCAAAAACAGCGGCTGGAGCGATTGAGGGGTTGGCGGACGGCGGGAATTTCTGCTAACAGCCTGTGACTTTGACGCAGCGCTTTCAAATCGAGGACATCCTGGCCCAGGACCACCATGGGGTGGTTTTCTCAGCCGTGGATGGGGAAACGGGTCGCCAAGTGGCGCTGCGGCGGTTTTTTCCGTTCGGCCCCGACGGCGGTGGCCTTCAGCCTGAGGAGCGCACTGCCTACAACATCGGGGTGCAGCGGCTTACCGAGGTGGCCCACCCCGCGCTGCGGGCGGTGGTGACCGGTGGTTGTGATCCGGTGGACGGCATGCCGTTTCTGGTGACCGAGTGGGTGGAGGGCAGCACCTTGGCGAAGCTGCTGCAACAGGGCTCCCTGACCCGCGAGTCGGCGATCGCCCTGATGTGCCAGGCGCTGGAGGTCTCCGAGCTTCTTTCCCAGTTGCTGGCAGAGGACGACGTCTGGGTCGAAACGTCGCCCTCGGCGATTGTCCTAGGCGAAGGCGAATCCGAACGTGGAGTCACCTTCTGGATTTCACCCTTCCGCTGGCTCAGTGCGGAGGAGGACCGGCCCGGCCTGATGCCGCTGGTGGAGCTGCTCGATGCCTCAATGGGTTGGCAGAACCTATCCGTGAGCGACCAGGCTGAAGGTGGACTCGGCGCGTGGCGAAACTGGCTGAAAGCCAATGCCCAAAAGGCCACCCTTGCCGAAGCCCGTGCCGCACTGACCACTTTCACCGAAGGCGGCGTGACCGCCCCCACTCCCTCACCGGGTCCGGTTGGGAAGATCCCGGCTCCGAGAGCGGCTCCCGCTCGCCGCCCAATGGTGGTGACCAAACACAAGACCTCCTGGGGCGGCGTGGTCGTCATCACCCTGCTGGTGCTCACCGCTCTGGGAATGGGCGGTTGGCTCTACTACAAGCAAAACCACCTCGATGAGCCCGTGGCCGCCCTGGACGGGGTGAAGGCAGGCGACCAGCCGGAACCTGAGGGCAAGCCCTCCAAGGAAAGGGCCCTGTCGGAAAATCTCATTCCGGACAAGCCAACCGAAAAGCCCGTGCCCACCGAGCACGTGGTGGAGAAGCCGCTCGATGAGGCCTCACGCGTGGCAGCCGCCACCGCCCGGGCGGCGGAGCTTTCCAGCCAGCAGGCCAAGGAACTTCAACAGCGCGCCGATCAAGTCAAAGCCGCCGAGGCCAAGGGTGGGGTCTTCGAGGCAAGGGATCTGGAACTGGTGGCCCTGCAGAAGGGCAAGGCGGTCAAGGTCGAGGGCGTACTTCTCGGCGTCGGCGAATCCAACTCGAAGAAGACCGGCTATCTGCGGTTCACCACCGATCTCGACCCCAAATTCGTGGAGGGAAAATTCGACAAGCCGACCAAGGATCCGGGCCTCCAGGATGCAGCGCTGAAAGCCCTCATCGGGAAGCGCATCCGGATCAGCGGCACGGTGGAGGTGACCGCCCTCAACAAGGTTCGCCGCGTGCAGGTCGATTTCCCGAACCGCGCGGCGATCGAGGTACTGCCTTGATCAGGTCTTGAAATCGCGGGTCTGGAAGGCCAGCCAGCCGATGATGAAGAGGGTCACGTTGAGGCCTCCGAGCAGGACGTACGACTCGAAGATCTTCGCCCAGTCGATGTGCTTCTCCAGCATGAAAAGCCAGGCGCTCATCCGGTAGGTGACGAAGTACTCCTCGTAGGGTTTGAGGAACGAGAAGTTCTGAAGGATCATGTCCATGAACAGGATCGTCAGCGTGATGATCGCGGCGGAGGACGGCTTGATCTTCATGCAGGAGAACATGAAGGCGATTGAGGAAAGCGTGATCATGCTCACGCCGATGCCAACCGCTCCAATGCCGAGACGGGTCGCTCCTTCAGCCCAAGTCGGGAAGGCCGAGAATATCTTCATCTTCGGCTCCATGACAAACAGCCCGCCATTGAAACCAACGGCTGCCGCCGCCATGAGATAACCCGTGATGCTGACAAAAATCACGAAGGAGAAGGTGTAGATCGTCACGGCGGAGTATTTCACCAACAACAGCCGAAGCCGGGTGATCGGCCGGGCAAAGACGAGCCGCAGGTTTCCGTCTTCGTTTTCCTTCGCCACGATGTCCCCGCCGACGAGGGCGAAGAAGATTGATCCAAGCGTGAACATGCTCAGCAGGATCATCATGAAGCTGATCGAAAGGGAGCTGTAGAAGGTGCTGAAATCGAGTCCATTCTGCTCCAGTTGCTTGCGGGACCAGTTCTGGGTTTTGTCGAGTTTGTAGAAGAACAGGACGATGCCCTCCAGCACGAGAAAAGCGCCGTAGCCCATGTAGGTGCGGGGGCGGGCGAAGAGTTTGCGGAGCTCGCCGCGGAGTTGTTCGAGGAAGATCATCGGTCGGTGGCGAGAGGGTCGGCCGACCCGTTGCGGCGGATTTCCATGTAGAAGTCTTCGAGGGATTTCCGCTCGGGACTGAAGGCGCGGACCTTCACGCCTGCGGCGACAAGTCCCGCGACCACGTCCGCCGGATCCATGGATGGCGGGAGGCTGATCCTGCCCTGTTGCAGCAACTCGCCGCCATGTGACTGGATCACGGTTGCAGCGACATTCCACGGATCGAGTTCGACCTGGAACACCGGCACGTCGCTGGAAAGATCGCGGACGCTGCCTTCATGGATGCGCTTGCCTTCGCGGAGGATGGCGACTCGGTCGCACATGATCTCGACCTCGCCGAGGAGATGGGAGTTGAACAGGACGGTCATGCCGCGATCGCGACGCAGGCCGAGGATGAACTCACGGAACCAATGGATGCCCTCTGGATCGAGTCCGTCGGTGGGCTCGTCGAGCAGTAACACTTCAGGCTCCGGCAGCAGGGCCTGGGCGAGGGCGAGTCGCTGGCGCATGCCGTGGCTGTAGGTGCGGACCTTGGAATCAATTCGCTTGGTCAGGCCCACGCGCTCGACCACCTCGCGGGCGTCGGCCTTGTTGAAGCCGCCGGAATAGCTGGTCAGGATGCGCAGGTTGTCCCAGCCGCTGAGATACTCGTAGAAGGCCGGGGATTCAAAGATCGCACCGACCTTTCCCAAGGCCTGGGCGCGTTCACGTCCGACGTCGAAGCCACCGATGGTCACGCTGCCGCGCTGGGGCTCGACCATGCCGAGGATGATGCCGAGCGTGGTGCTCTTCCCGGCACCATTGTGGCCGAGAAGTCCGTAGATCTCACCTTTCTTGACGGTGAATGAAACGTCCTCGAGCGCGGGCTTTCCGCCGAACTGTTTCCAGAGTCCGGAGACTTCGAGCATGGGTGGCGCTTCCATGGTCAGGGAGTGGTCACGAAACGCAGATCGCTGGAAGCGCTCAGGTCGGCGTAGAGGATGTTCGTATTCTTCGGACCAGCGTGCCATCCCTCCTTGTCGGCGATCAGCGGGATCGCCTGTGGGCGGCCCTCGATGTTCAGGAAGGAGAGATTGGTGGAAAGCTGGCCGCTGAGGGAGGAGTTCCAGATATAACTGCAACCGGTTTTTTCATGCTGCACCGAATCCGCCGGGCAGTGGAAGGCCTCCGTGTCCTTGAGATAGGGCATCAGCACGGTGTCGAGCACCTCGATGTCGGCTTCCTTCGTGGGACGCCCTGCGGCGATGTCCGGCATCTTGCGGTTGTTGTCCTGAAGGTAGGTCTCGAGTGCAATCCCGAGACTGCGCAGCTTCGTGAGGCAGGCGGTCTGCTTCGACTTGGCGATGCTGCCGCGGATCATTGGAAAGGATATGGCGGAGAGGGCGGCGATGATCACGATGACCACCAGCAGCTCCACCAGGGTGAATCCTCTCGAACTGCGTTTCATTGTCCGAACTCCCTGCCGCGGAGGCCCTGCATGGTTTCATTCATCGCTTCCATCAAGGGCGCGAGGTCGAGCTTGGTGTCCGCGCTGGCCTTTTCGAAATAGGCTCGCATCCCCTGCTCGCTGGCCTTCGAGAGAAGGTCGTCGCCGAGATCCTTGGCCTTCTTCATCTCGGCCTCGGTCTTGCCGCTCTGGATTTCCTTGAGCCCCTGCTCGACAAATTTCTTCCGCTGTTCCGGGGACATGGAGTCGAGGGCTTCCATGAAGGTGTTCATCGACTCACGAATGGTCAGGTCGAAGAACAACTCCCGCTCACGGGCGTTCAGCTTGTCGAAGAAAATCTCGTTGGAACGCTCTTCGCGGTTTTTCTGGCGCTCGCGGAAATCAAGACGGTTGACCAGGCCTGCGATCCTCCGGATTTCCTGCTCCCGGCGCGCTGCTTCCGCCGCATCCGCATCGCCTTCCTGCTTGGACCAATCCTCCAGGTTTGCCCGCTGGACCTCCTTTTCCAACATCTCCGCCGTGACCCGCTTTGACGACGCCCAGGCGCGGATCCCCCAGACGCCCAGCCACAGCAGGACGAGGATGGTGAGGGCTCGGATGATGACGGCGCGGCGACCCATGACGGCGACGAAGCTAGCCGGGAAACGCCCGCGTGCAAGGCCCGGCCACACAGTTTCTGGAAGGAAAGCCGGTCAGGGCAGCGGACGGACCCGGAGGCGCATGAAGCGATGCGGTGCAGCGGACATCGGCACCGAATCCCGCACGATGAGCTGGGTGGCGGTTTCCGACTCGATGACGGTGGGAACAGCCGACCAGTTGGCGGCGGCCAGATTCTCGCAGGCCTCGACGATGTAGCTGAGGTTGGTGGCGGCCGGGTTTTTCGGAATGGTCATGCGCAGGTGGCGGTCTGCCCCGACGACTTCCTGGTCGTGAAGGATCGGATTCGCGCCTGTCACCGTTGGATTGGTTCCGAGGGCAAACTCAAGGAGGTTCGAAAGCCCGTCCTGATCGGCATCGTCGTTCGCGGCATTGTTTCCGGAGGCGGCATTGCCGAACTGCTGGGATTCCCAGGTGTCGAGGATGCCGTTGCCGTTCGCATCCGGATTCGAAGCGATCACGCTGAGGGAAAGCGGGGCCTCGGCGAACAATCCGGCAGCATCGGTGATGCGGATCGTGAAGGAATTGGTTCCGACATTGCCACTGCCCGGAGTGCCGCTGAGGACTCCGTTGGCGGCGACATTCAACCAGGAGGGTCCGGACGCTTTCGAGAAGGTCAGACTGTCACCTGAGTCAACATCGGAAACCGTGCCGGCAACGCTGCCGCTGTAAGCCTGGTCCTGGGTGGCATCGGCTGCGGACAGCCCGGCGGTGAAGGTCGGGACGTCGTTGACGTTGGTGACGGTGATGGTGAGCGTGACACTAGCCGTGGCGTTCGAGGCGTCTTTCACCTCGACGGTGGCGGTGGCGGGTCCGACATCTTCATTTGCAGGCGTGCCGCCTAGGGCGCCACTGGTGGAAACCGTGAGCCAGGTGGGGCCGGTGAGTTTGGTGTAGGTGAGGGTGTCTCCCGCATCGATGTCGCTGGCGGCAAGTAGGCCGGAGAAGGCGCTGTCCTCGGTGGCACTCAGGATGACTGGATTGACGGGGAAGCTTGGGACGTCATTGACGTTGGTGACGGTGATGGAGAGCGTGACACTGGCCGTGGCGTTCGAGGCGTCTTTCACCTCGACGGTGGCCGTGAGGGGTCCGACATCGTCATTGGCAGGCGTGCCGCCTAGGGCGCCACTGGAGGAAACGGTGAGCCAGGCGGGGCCGGTGAGTTTGGTGTAGGTGAGCGTGTCCCCCGCATCGACATCACTGGCCGCAAGCTGGCCGGTAAAGGCGCTGTCCTCGGTGGCACTGAGGATGACTGGAGTGACGGGGAAGGTTGGGACGTCGTTGACGTTGGCGACGGTGATCGAAAGGGTCGCTTCGGAGTAGAGACCGGACGCGTCGGTGGCGCGGACGGTGAAGCTGTTAGAGCCGACGTCCGCATTTCCAGGAGTTCCGGTAAGAGCCCCGCTGGAGGCCACCGAGAGCCAGGCCGGACCAGCCATTTTCGAATAGGTGAGGCTATCGCCGCTGTCGGTGTCGATGGCGGTCCCGCTGAGGCTGCCTGAGTAGGGTTGGTCTTCGGTCGCGCCAACACCGGTCATCGTGCCACTGGAGAATGTCGGGACGTCGTTGACGTTCGTGACGGTGATGGAGAGCGTGACGCTCGCCGTTGCGTGCGAGGCGTCTTTTGCTTCGACAGTTGCGGTGACTGATCCGACATCGCCATTGGCGGGTGTGCCGCCGAGAGCGCCGCTGGTGGAGACCGTGAGCCAGGCGGGGCCGGTGAGTTTGGTGTAGGTGAGGGTGTCTCCCGCATCGATGTCAGTGGCGGAAAGCTGACCGGTGAACACGCTGTCTTCGGTGGCACTGAGGATGACCGGATTGACGGGGAAGATTGGGGCGTCGTTGACGTTGGTGACGGTGATGGAGAGCGTGACACTCGCCGTGGCATTGGCCGCATCCTTGACCTGCACCGTGGCGGTGGCGGTCCCGACGTCGCCATTGGTCGGCGTGCCTCCGAGCGCGCCGGTCGAGGAAACGCTCAGCCAGGCAGGACCGGTCAGTTTCGTGTAGGTCAGGGTGTCCCCGGCATCGATATCACTGGCCGCAAGCTGGCCGGTGAAAGCGCTGTCCTCGGTGGCACTTAGGATGACCGGATTGACTGGGAAGGTTGGGGCGTCGTTGACGTTGGTGACAGTGATGGAAAGGGTTGCCTGGGCGAAGAGTCCTGCGGCGTCGGTCACCCGGACGGTGAAGCTGTTAGAGCCGACGTCCGCATTTCCGGGAGTTCCCGAGAGAGTTCCGTTGGCGGCAACGGTCAACCAGGAAGGACCTGAGATTTTTGAATAGCTGAGGGAGTCTCCCGCATCCACGTCCGAGGCCGTTCCGGCAATGCTGCCGGAGTAGGCTAGATCCTCGGTGCCGGAGGGTCCGCTCAGGCTACCGCTGGAGAAGGTCGGGGCGTCGTTTACGTTCGTGACAGTGAGGGTGAGGGTGACACTGGCCGTGGCGTTCGCGGCATCCTTCACCTGGACCGTGGCGGTGGCGGGTCCGACGTCCGCATTGGCGGGTGTGCCACCAAGAGCGCCGGTGGTGGAAACGGTGAGCCAGGTCGGACCGGTCAGTTTGGTGTAGGTCAGGGTGTCTCCGACGTCGATATCACTGGCCGCGAGCTGGCCGGTGAAGGCGCTGTCTTCGGTGGCACTGAGGATGACCGGATTGACGGGGAAGCTTGGGACGTCGTTGACGTTGGTGACGGTGATCGAGAGCGTGACGCTCGCCGTGGCATTGGCCGCATCCTTGACCTGCACCGTGGCGGTGGCGGGCCCGACGTCGCCATTGGTCGGCGTGCCTCCGAGAGCGCCGGTCGAGGAAACCGTGAGCCAGGCAGGTCCGGTGAGCTTCGTGTAGGTCAGCGTGTCTCCCGCATCGATATCACTGGCCGCGAGCTGGCCGGTGTAGGCGTTGTCCTCGGCGGCACTGAGGATGACCGGATTGACTGGGAAGGTTGGGGCGTCGTTGACGTTGGTGACGGTGATGGAAAGGGTTGCCTGGGCGAAGAGGCCTGCGGCGTCGGTCACCCGGACGGTGAAGCTGTTAGGGCCAACGTTCGCATTGCCCGGGGTGCCGGTGAGCGCGCCGTTGGGGGCCACACTGAGCCAGGCCGGGCCGACAACTTTCGAGTAGGTGAGGGTGTCGCCGCTGTCGACGTCGCTGGCGGTTCCGCTGAGGCTGCCGGAGTAGGCTTGGCCCTGCGTGCCACCGGCTCCGGTCAGGGCGCCGCTGGAGAAGGTGGGCGCGTCATTCACGTTGGCGACGGTGACGTTCAAGGTGGCGGTCGACGAGGCTCCGAGGCTGTCGGTGACCTGCACGCTGAATGTGTTGAGGCCGACCTCGCTGTTTCCCGGGGTTCCGGAAAGCACGCCCGTGGAGGAAACACCGAGCCAGGAGGGACCGCTGATCTTGCTGAAGGTCAGGGCGTCGCTTTCAGGATCGCTGGCCACCAGACTGGAGGAAACGGCCGTGCCTTGGGTGGCGGCGAGGGCAATGGGGTTTGACTGGAAAGACGGGGCGGTGTTGCCGCGGGTGTAGGCGAGGACGAGGTCGTTGCCCGATTGCTGGACGGCCCAGGTGCCCTTCGCGGTGGGGATGCCGGTCTTGTCGATCACGAATTCCGAAGCGTCGAATCCGGTGATGCCGCTGGTGGTCTGGGCGAGGAGGAAGGTGCGCGAGGTTTCGGTGAAATTGGTGAGAGCTTGTTCGCTGATGCGGATGGTCACCGGATTCGCAGCGCTGGCATTCAGGATCAGGGAGCCGGCGGTGAGTTTATCGAATCCAGTGCCTGAGGTGCCGGTCCAGTTGCTGATCTGCCAGGCGATGCTGGAGTTCGGCGAGAGGGTGACCGAGCTGGCGGCAGTGAGGTTGCCGACGCCGTTGTTTCCGGGAGCCAGGCTACCGTTGACCGTCAGTGCGCCGCCCACGGAGCCCGTGCCGCCGAGGGTGGCGGGGGCGGAAACGGAGACCGCCCCGGTGCCGGTGGCCGAGCCGGTGGTATTGTTGGCCAGCAGGGTTCCGGCGGAAACCACCACGCCGTCGGTGTGGGTGCTGGCGTTGGTGAGGGTCAGCGCGCCGGTCCCGACCTTGGTCAGCTTGGCGGCTCCGTTGATCACGCCCGAGAAGGTGCTGGAGGTGCCCAGATTTCCGACCTTCCATTCACTGCCGGTCTTGGCGTTGGCCTCAAGGGTGCCCGCGCCGCTGAGTTCCCCGAACTCGCCGATCGACGCGTTTGAATAGAGGCCGATGGTGCCATCGACGATGACCTTGGCATTCCGCAGCTCGACGGTGCCCTTGATCGTGACGTCATTGACGGCCCGGATCGTGCCGAGGTAGCCGGTCCAGTTCCCATAGGCGGATTCCAGGATGATGGCGCGGCGATCGGCGTAGGCCCCATAGCCGGCACCGTTGCTGAGGTTCACCACAGCAGTGGCGTCGCCGGTCATCCCGCCGGAAAGCCAGTTGTGCTTTCCGTAGCTGCCACCGGTGGCGGAAACGGTGTTGGTGCCGATGACGTTGATGGTGTCCTTGAACCCGATGTCGCCGTTGTCCGCGGCATACTGGCTGGCGGCGCGGAGGGTGGCCCCGCCGCCGAGGGTGAGGCTCTGGGCGTCGATCCAGTTGACGTTGTAGAGTCCGTATCGGACTTCGAGTGCCGCGTTGGTGATGGTGAGGTCGATGGCGGAGGCGAGTGCGGTATTCACTCCCTGTCTAACAATGCCACCCTGGAGGCTGACCGGGCCGGTGAAGGTGTTGGTGGCTCCCAGGACCAGGGTTCCCGCTCCGGTCTTGATCAGGCCGGAGGTGCCTCCGATCGGAGCATTGATCGTGGTGGTTTGATTCGTGACCGCGATGGATGGCGAACCGGAGAAGGTATTCATCGACAGCGAGCCCGAGGTGCCGGTGTTCAGGGTCCAGCCGTGGGTGTTGTTGGTGTCGCCAAAGGTCAGACCACTGAGGGTCACGGTGGAATCGAGCGTCACGGTGCGCGCAGCGGTGATGTTCAGGGTTCCGAAGTTGGCGGTGCTGCCGATGCTGGTGGGCACACCGCCTGATTGCCAGTTGCCGGTCGTCGGCCAGGAACCGCCGCTCAGGTTGGTCCAGACGCCGGTGACGACGGGTGAGGGAGTGACGAGGGTCAGGGTGTTTCCATACCCGTAACCGGCCGAGTTTTTCGCGTAGGCGCGGAGGTAGTAGGTCGTGCTGGCGGTGAGGCCGGTGAGAGTGCTGGTGAAGGAACCGGTGCCGCTGCCATCGATCGTGCGGCTGTTGGCGACTGTGGGATCGACACTGGTGCTCCAGCAAACCCCGCGCTCCGTGACGGTGTCGCCGCCATCCCAGATGTTCACGCCTCCACTGCTGGCGGTGGAGTTGCTGAGAAGGATCGGAGCGACCGTGCTGACCGCCGGGACAGAGGCACCGACCACAAGGGTCTGGCTGACATTGGTGGCGGGAAGGAAGGCCGTGCTGCCAGGCTGCGAAGCCGTGATGGTGGTGGTGCCGGTGCCGACGGCGGTCAGGTCGTTTCCAAACTGCACGATCGCGACCGCCGGATTCGAGCTGGAGTAGGAAACCGGCAGGCCGGAAGTGGCGGAAGCGTTCAATGGCAGCAAGGCTCCATAGGCGACGGCGGGCAGGGAGCCGAAGGTGATGCTCTGCGGCTTCTTTCCGAGGCTGATGCTGCCGTCGATGTAGAGGCGCGAGGTGTCCCAGGTCAGGCCACCTGTTAGGGTGGGCAGCGTGACGCTGGTGAAGGTGCCGCTGAACGTGGTGGCGGAGAACAGTTGGAAGTTGTCGCCTGCGGCAAGGGCATCGCCACTGGCGGTGACGGTGAGGGTGCCGCCGCAGGTCAGGGTGTTGATGCCAGTGAGGAGGTCGTTCGACAGGGTGCTGCCGGTCTTTTTCAGCTTCATCGTCGTCTGGCTGGTCGAGGCGAGCGTGAGGTTGTTCGAGAACCCGATCGTTCCCGTCGCGCCATCGACGCCGACCACGAGAAGGCCGTTGACCGTGGTGGAACCGCCAATGCTGCCTGAACCGGCAAGCGTGGCCCCGCTGGCGACCGTCACATTTCCACCGCCGAGGGAGCCTCCGGCGAGTTGAAGGGTGCCGACGCTAATCGAAGTGGTGCCGGCGTAGCTGCCGGAGCCGGTCAGCTTCATGAAGCCCGCACCGGACTTCACGATGTTGCCCACATTGAAGATTCCACCGCTGACCAGCAGATCCGACGCGGCGGCGCCGTTCGAGACGTTGAAGGTGGTGGTCCCCGAGACGAGGTTGATGCCGGTGGCAATGATCGATCCGGTGGTGGAGGAGTTGATTGGAACGGTCAGGTTCGCATTGAAACGGATCTCCCCTCCCCCGGTCACCGAGCCGCCAGTCATGGTCAGGCCGCTCATGTAGTTTTCCCTGTCGAACTGGAGCGTGCCGCCATTGATGGTGGCGCTGCGTCCGCCGGGATCCACTCCGAAGCCGTGGGAGGCGGTGAACTGGGCGGTGGCTCCGGCATTCACAGTCAGCGCACCGGTGCCGATGCTGCGGTTCGAGTACCAGCCGCCACCGGTGGCGACGAGCTTGCCGGCGGTGACGGTCGTGGTTCCCGTGTAGGTGTTGCCTTGGGAAACGGTGAGGGTGTTCGCGCCGTCCTTTGTGAGGCTGAAGGCACCGGAGACGATGCCGTTGAGGGTGAGGTCGCCGCCGTTGACTGTGACGGTGCGGTTTCCTCCGAGGGCCACATTTCCGCTGAGGATCAGGTTGTTCGGGCCGACGCAGGAGAAGTTTCCATTCCAGGTCTGGGCACCTGCGAGGGTGACGGTGGACCCGCTGCTGTTGCCGATCGCGCCGCCAGAGATAACTAGCGCGCCACCGGCGAGGGCGTTGGCGGAGTTCAGGTTGAGCTGCCCTGCGGAAAGGGTGGTGCCGCCGGTGTAGGTGTTGGAGGCATTCAGGACCAGCGTTCCGGCACCGGCCTTGGTGAGGCCATTCGTGCCGGCGAGGACGGTGTTGAGCGTGGCGCTGTTAGACGAAACCGTAAGGGTCGGAGAGCCGGAGGAAACCGCGAGGGTGAGCGGGCCGCCGGTGCCGGTGTTGAGGGTCCAGCCGTTGGTTCCCGATGGAGTGCCGAACCTGAGATTTCCGATCGTCCGCGCGCCGTCGAGCGTGACCACGACCGGAGCGGAAAGATTGAGCCTGCTGAAATCGGCGGTGATGCCGGTGCCGTTGGCGATCGTGTTGTTGAACCAGTTGGCAGCCGTGGCCCATGAGCCGCCGACTGGATTGGTCCAGGTGGGAATGGGCGCGATGAGGAGCTGGGCGGTGTTCGAGTTGCTGCCGCCCTGGCTGTTAGAGGCGACGCAGCGGTAGAGCTTGTTGTCATCTCCTGCGGCGGTCGTGAAACTGTAGGTGCCGGAGGTGGCCCCGCTGACATTCGACCAGTTGCCGCCGTTGTTGGTGCTGACCTGCCACTGGAGGGTCGGCGCAGGGGTGCCGGTCGCGGCGGCGGTGAAGGTCGCGGTTTGTCCTGCGGCCGAGACCACCGAGTTCTGCGGTTGGGTGGTGAAGGAGGGCAACGCGTTCGCCGTGACCGTCAACGTGGCGGCATTCGAATTGACCGAGGAGAGGCTGTTGAAGATCACGCAGCGGTATTGTTTTCCGGAATCCAAGGAAACTACGGCGGGTGTAGTATAACTCGCGGAGGTGGCCCCACTGACGTTGGTCCAGGTGCCACCTGCATTGATGCTGACCTGCCATTGATAGGACGGAGATGGCAATCCGGTGGCCGCCACGGTGAAGGTGGCGGTGTTGCCCTGGCCGACCGATTGATTGGTGGGCTGACCGGTGATAGCGGCATCGAAACCAACCTGGATGCTGCCATCCACCAGCAAACCGCTGGTGTCCCATTTCAGGCCTGCGGTCAGGGAGGGAAGTGTGAAGGCCGAGAAGGTTCCCGAATACGATCCGGCGGTGAAGAGCACGAACTTGTCACCGGCGACGGGAGTGCCGGCAAGGTTGGTCACGGTGAGCGTGCCACCATAGATGAGGCTGGTCGGACCCGTGACCTTGTCGCAGGTGGCGGCGGTCTTGTTGATTTCCATCGACACTCCACCGGCAAGGGTGAGCGAGTTGTTGATGGCAAGCGTGCCGATGCCGCCGATGCCCGGGGCGAGTGTTCCGTTGACCGTGGTGGCGGCGCCGATCGTGCCGGTGCCGCTGAGGGTGCCCGCCGCCCCGACGCTGACCGGGCTGCCGTTTGAAAGGCTGCCACTGAGTTGAAGCGTTCCGGCGTTCACGGCGGTGATGCCGGTGAAAAGGTTCGTCGATGAAAGCACGAGGTTGCCCGGTCCGGCCTTGATCAGGCCGTCGGTGCCAGTGAGGACCGTGGCGAGTGTCGCGGTGCCGCCGTTGACCGTGACGGTGGGATCGCCGCTGATACCGATGTCGAGCGAGAGCGAGCCGCCGGTGCCGGGGCTGACGACCCAGTTTCCGGTGAAGCCCGCGTTTCCGAAAATCATCCCGCCGATCGAGCGGTTGCCATCGAGGGTGACGGTGGCAGTGGTGGCGGGACTAACGGTGCCGAAGTCGGCGATGCCGTCCGCGCCGCTGGCATCGATGCCGTTGAGCCAGTTCGTGGTGGTAGGCCAGGAGCCGCCACTGGTGGTGGTCCAGGTGCCGCTGGAGCCGCCGGTGGTGAAGGAAACATCGGCTCCGTAGCTGGTGCCGATGGCGTTGATGGCATAGGCGCGGACGTGATAGACGGTGCCAGGAAGTAGGCCGCTGAGTGAGCTGGTGAAGGTGCCGATCGTCGGGCCGTTGGTGGTCTTGTTGTCGAAGACCGTCGGGTAGGCCGAGGTGCTCCAGCAAACGCCGCGCTGGGTGACGGGCCAGCTGCTGTCCGAAGTGATGATGCCGCCGGAAGTGGCGGCGGTGGGGGTGATGGCACTGACGTTGGTGGTGGTCAGGACCGGTCCGGGAAGGAGATTCACGCCGAGCACGGCGCACTCGCCCCAACGGTCGCCCGAGGTGACCCAGTAGCCGCAGGGTTTCCCGGCGATGCGGGCCTGATAGATGCTGTCGGCATTGACCAGCGTGCCGTTGTCATAGGTGTAGAAGCCGATGCTGCCCTCGTTCTTGCTGGCTCCTGGCAGGGTGATGCCGGAGGGAAGCTGGACGGGCATGTTCCATTTCACGAAGGGGATCGGGCAGTTGCCGGGGATCCAGACCTTGCGGACGTTGGTGTAGTCGCCCGCGCGGGCATCGACATTGAACGGCACGGCGGGATTGACCGTGATACTACGGGTGTAGTTGATCACGAGCGAACCACCCACGGTGTAGTTGAAGGTGGCGGTGAGGTTGACCTGCTGGGTGACCGGGACCTGGAAGTTGGTGGTCGGATCGAGATTCGCGGGCGAGAAATTCAGGACCACCGGTGAGGGCAGATACACACCCGAAGGATCGGTCAGGGTGACGGTTCCGGTCATCTGCGTGGATGGGGCCGGATCGCTGGCAAGCGTCGGGCCGCCCCAGGAATCCCAGGTGGTGTAGGCGGTGGCGCCGTTCAGGGAGAACTGGTAATTGGAGGGTCCGGAGGTGGGAACGGGGTTGTCGATGCTGCCGACGGTGATGTCGTGGCTGATGCCGAGCAGCATTTCGCAGTAGCTCTGCTTTTCAGGCGTCGTGAGCCCGGCGATGCCATTCACAAGCGTGGCCGCGGAGAGGGCCTCGCGCTGGAGGAAGGCCAGCACGCGGGTGCCGAGATCACTGCCGAGCGGCAGGGCGCGGAGTTCGGCGAGCTTCGGCTGGAGGCTGGCGGGGAATTTCGAACCGAGGGCGGCCTCGACCATGTTCCAGTCGTTGACGACACGCAGGTGGAGCTTGCGGTCGACGTCGTAGGTCGGTGCGATCTCGGGAAAGACCTGGGCCTGGGCTTCGGGTTTGCCGGTGATGGCGAGGTTGTGCTTGTGGGAGTTGAGCAGGATCAGGTAGCCGCCGGTGTCGTAGGTGGGGCCGCCGTGGCAGCCGCCGTCGCCGCCGTGGTACTCGAGGCGGTTGGTGTTGAGGTTGATGTAACCGGCGAAGTCGCGCTTAAGGGTCAGCCTCCAGAGCAAGGTGTCCATGTTGGCCTTGTGGGCGTCGTCGCCCCAGATCGCGCAGGCCAGAGAGCCCATGATGAAGGTGAGGGCCTCGGAGGCATGGCCACCATCGACGTCGCCGTGTTCGGCCGTGGCTCCGAATTTCTTGCGGAACAGGTCGGTGATGTAACGTGGGCCGCCACGGATGTTGGTGGCGAGCACGCCGCCCGCGCCGCAGGAGTAGGTTTGTCCGGCGCTGGGAGTTTCCGGGAATGCGTTGCGGCCGATGCCGCCGCGCGAGTAGGGCAGGCCGCCTCCGTTTCCGCCGGCGAGCTCCTGGATGCGTTCGAGCATTCCGTCGAGCTTCGGAAGGTCGACCCGCGCCGGGGTGCGGGAGGCGATGGCGAGTCCGGTGGAGATGGTGCCAGTGGCTCCGATGTAGCCTGCACCGCCGTAGCCGACATTGAGGCCATGGCCCGAAGTGAAGTCAGAGAGCACCATTTCCTGAGCGTCCTCGACTGCCTGCTGGAGGCCGGGGAGAATGGTGGCATCCCGGGTGCGGAGGTAATATTCGGCCAGGAACATCAGTCGCGCACCACGCGGATAGGCCCAGCCGCCGGGATCATTCGCGGCAACGAAGGTGGCGGCTTTCTGGATGTGGGTGGTGTAGGCGGGATCGCCGGTGGCGAGCAGTCCCAGTCCGGCGAGCGAGGTCCGGAAATGCGCGTTGGCGTAGTCGCCGCCAGCCGAAGGCCAGGAGCCGTCGGTGCTTTGCTCGCGGGCAAGGCGGTAGGCGAGGATGGCGCTGTAGTTGGCGACCTTCTCGCTTTTCGGATCATAGCCGCTGCCGAAGCTGCCGATCTGCGGGATGGTGAACTCGATTTCCTCGAGATAGGGCGCGACTTCCGGTGGCAGGACCGGGGCACCATTCACATCGAACTGACGCGGCGAAACCGGCGTGGTGGCGATCGTGGTCTTGCGGGTGCGGACGCTGGGCAGGATCGAGCCGGTGCCGGAAGCCTGGACCTTGAACTTCAGCGTCGTGTAGCCGGCGGGCACGGCATACTCGATCATCGAGTTGTTGCGGGTGCCGATGACGTTGGTGACGGCGGTGGCCCCATCGAGGACGTTGGCTCCGGTGGCGTCCTTGCCCATCTGCGGAGAGGAGAAGCCGCTTTTCTGGATGATCGTCTGGGCGTTGAGATAGAGCACGCCGCCGCTGCCGTTTTCGAAGCGCGGGTTGATCCAGTTGGTCAGGGCTCCATTGTCGCTGACGGTGGTGAGGCGGACGAAATCCTGACCTGTTAGAGAAATGGAGACCTCGGCGGTGGTGGTCGGCGCGGTGAGGGTGGTGCCGGTATAAGCAGGCAGCGAGGCCCGGAGGACCTTGAGTTTCACGGCCCCGCGGCCTTCGGCGGCATCGACCAGCTGGCCGGCGTGGATTTCAAGCCCGCGCGAATCCTTGGCGCGGACGGTCATCGGGAAAGTGACGTTGCTGGCCGTCTTGATGCGCTGCTGCTCGATTTCCAGAATGACATCACCCGGATAAACCTTGCCGTCCGATGGAGCGCCTTCCGGAACATCCAAAACTCCGAACGAGTTCTGGATCAGGCCGGATGAATCGACGAGGGTCGGCGGAAAAAGTGCGGCGAAGGCGGGTGTGGCAAGCGCCTGATCGAAGGGCCGGGCCTTGATGCCGAGAGGTCCAAGATAGAGGAAAGACGCGTTGGCGCAGGCCACTGCATTGGCACCGGTGCTGTCGAAATAATCACCCCACGGGCCGGGACGTGTGGAATAGAAAGCGGCGGGCGTCAGGGCGGTGCCATACTTGGTTTTCCAGGCCTCGAGATCAAAGGCCGCCTGGGTCTGGGAAAGGCCCGAGGCAAGGAGCAGCAGCGGGATGAGGGATCGGAATCGGAGATTCATCGGGGTGTGCGATCAGACGCGGGGCTGGGTTTTGAAAGGGTGATCTGGACGGTGACCGGCGTGCCGGTCGCGGGGAGAATGGCGGTGTTGGGCACGTGCGACTGGTCATCGCCACGATCGCTTCCGGAGTTGTTGATGAGAGCCAGGTCATCGGCGATGAGCGAGACGATCGAACCGTCAAGGTTCGCCGCGAATCCGGCTTCATTGAAACGCGAACCATTGTAGAGCCAGAAGCGGTCGGGCAGTCGCGTGCCTGCCGGTTCGGTCAGGGTGATCAGCTCCTGGATGACATGGGATTCCAGCTTTCCTTCGATCTCCCATTCCACGGTCACACGCACCGCCGCTTCGGCGGGTACGGCGAGGATGTGGTCCGGGTTTCCTCCACAAGGTGCCGGTTTCACGCCTAACAGAAGAAGCGCCACATGAATGTCGCGGGGGCTCGCCGTGGTGATGAAGGCCGACTCGTGGGTCTTGCCGGTGGCGGTGGTGAGGGCGTATTCCACCGATCCCTCGCGCAAGTTCATCTTGCCGGGAAAACGGATCGCGCGGGTGGTTGGATCAAGGGTCACCTCGCCCACCCGCAGTTTGCCTGACTCCAGCTTTTCGATCTGGAGATCCTTGCGGAGCATGGCCTCAGCGGCTTCACGTCCGGCTGCACCGGCATCCGCTCCCTTGGGAGGCGCGGTGGGCATCACCATCTCCTTCGGCCGAAACGCATCCTCGGGAGGCGCGGCCGGGGCCTGGATCGCGACCTCGACCAAAATGGGATGATCCCGATGTTCCCCGGCGGCAGTGACCTTCCACTCGGTCGGTTTGCCTGAAATCCTGAGGCCGCCCTCAACCCGGCTGCCTGTCCGGGTGAAACGGAACGTTCCGGGATCCGGATGCTGGATGCCGCCTTCGATGCGGGTCAAGCCAGCGGCATCGCGCTCAGCTGAAGCGATCTTTCCCACCACTGGATGGCCATCCGGCAAGGTGAATCGCAGGGTCGAACCATCCTTGGCGATCTGATCGAGGAAATCGTCCGGAACCTCGATTTCAAGGGGCTTCTCAGGGGATCCGGACACTGGGGTTGACGAGGACCCGGGCTCGGCATTCAGACGAGGACATGAGTCCGCGATGACGAGCAAAAGGCAAAGTGCACCGAGGTGCTTCCACATTCGAGAACTCATGAAAAATCCAATTCAAACCTAAGAACGGCTGAACGCTACCGAATTCAATCGGAGTTGTCCATACGTTGAATGGACAGAAATCACCGTTGGCCCGGATGAGTGCCGAACCTCGAACAAGAAACGTTCACTTCAGACAAAAGGTCACCGGATCGGCTCACGGTGAAGCACCTGATCCCAGGAAGTGACCCCGATGACCGGAAGATACCTCGCGGCGATCTCATCCTCCTTCGGCCCTCCGAGCGCCTGATAGAGGAACCAGATCGGCTTTTTCCCGAGTGGATCTCCCGGTTCGTCCGGAAATTTCCGCAGACCGATGCGCAGGCCCCCCTCGCCGCGGTTGTCGATCCAGTTGTGATACTGCCAGGCCTCGATCGAGGAAATCGACTGGATCTTCTTCCATGCGAGCGCCATGCCCGCCGCCTGATCGGTGAGGGATTGCTCCGAGTAGTCCTTCGAGTTGAAACCGTTCTCCGAAAGGTGGACCGGCCTCACTTTGCCGTGATCACGGAGCGCAGGCAGCTTCATGAAGGCATCCAGCACCTCCAGATTCTTCGGCGTGATCTTCGCGGTGTTGAAATCAAAGGTCGCCTGCCCGTCCTCCCAGGTGCGTGGATTTCCGAGGCCCTGCGGATACGGATGATAGGCCAGCGCCCACGGGAAGTCCCCTTCTGCCCGACAAAATCCGGTGAGCAGTTCAAGCATCCGCTTCGATCCATACCAGCGGGCCTCGCCCTTGTTCGCCCAATGATGGGTCAGGCTGATGAATGGCCGACTGTTAGAGTCATACTGCCTCGCGATCAGGCTCACGAGCCGCATCGAGCGCTGATAGAGATCCATGTAAACGACGTCCGGCAGCGCTCCGGCATTCGTCCAGACCCAACCGGCATCGACCTCGTTGTGGATGATCCAGTGATGGACGCGACCGTGAACGCCATCGGTCCTGGACCAGCGCTCGGTGATCAGGTTGAGGATCGCCCCATAAAGCGCGAGCCCGTCCGGCGAGGTCACATTTGGCATCGCGAAAGTGCCGTCCTTGGTGGCTCCGGGATGGCCTAACAGACGGACCACCTTGTCGCCGCCCCGGGCCGGATTGGCGACCAGCAGGATGACCGAAACCATGACGCCGCGTTTCTCCGCCTCGCGGAAGGTCTGGTCATGTCCGGCGAGCGCCTTCTCATCGGCATAGTAGGTGCGGCCCTGCCATTGGAACGGAGTGTGCCCGGGCGCCGGGTCGAGCGAGACCAGCGAGTGAATCATCATGTTCACCGTCACCGAGGAAATCCCGAGATCATCGAGCTCGCCCGGGAGTCGGTTCGGCGTCCAGCCTCCAAGCCCCTTCTTCGTCTTCGGCTTCGCAGGCGGCAGATCCAGTGCGCGACAGGCCACCACGTCCGCATAGCGTCCATGGGTCAATGCCTCCTCGCCCTGGGCCGTCTTCCGGAACAACTGCCAGCGCGAGGTCAGCCGGTCATGATCGCGGCCATCGCGTTTGATGACTCTCGGCACTTCGAGGGAAAAACTTCCATCACCCGCGACGGTCACGGGAACCAGGGATTCGTAGCGCTTCTCCCCGCCGAGGACGAACTCCATCGGCACGTCTGCGAGATGGAGGACCTCGGTCGGCCCGACCGCCTTGCCGCTGATCCTGATGGTTCCGATACCGACCTCGACGCGATCGATCGAGCTTGGCATCGCACGTTTCAGATAAGCTTCGAGCATCGGAGCCTCCGCCACGCTCCCAGGAACCGGCTTCGCATCGAACTCACCGGGACGCTCCGGACGAATTCGAACATTGCGGATCTGGAGAATGCGGTCGGGCTTGAGCGGCAGGTCGAGACGCAGCTGGCTCCAGCCCTTCGGCAGAGGCTTTCCCGGCTGGACGAGCGCCGCGACATAGGGACTCCAGGTCTCGCTGTTCCCAAATGCCGGCAGGTAGCGCGCGGTCTTCGAGTCGAAGGGCGGTCCAGGCAGCACCGCGAAAGAGGCCACCCCACCGGCGCAGAAGTACTCCATCTCTAGTACCAGATTCCCCGCCGGGATCGCGCCACCGGGCGTGGCGAGCACCGACATCGGCCCGCGGATCTCGGTCACCCCACCCGGCGACTGCGTGAACGAGGGATGAGGGCCGTCATGCCGTTCAAGACGCAGTGGCAACTCGGCGGCCGGAAGCAACGCGACGAGGGCCAGGAGGAAAAGTGAGAGACGAATCATGAGCCTTTTGAAAAAGCGGAACTGCAAGTGAACGTGGGCTCACTTCCCATTGTTGGCACCCTCCGGCGCGGACCGCTGTTTCTGATAGGCCTCATACTTGGCGAACTCGCTGATCTTTTCGCGGACATTCGCCGGTGGGATCACCGGACCGCCCGGCACCGGCTCGAAGGTGAAACGACCCGTGGCCTCGCCGCTCTTGAACGCCACCGGCAGCCCGGTCTTCACGCTGAACCAGGCTTCGCGGAGCTGGAGCTTCGAGGCATCGGTGACGTCATCAATCTTGTCCGGATCCGGCTTCGTCGTGGCAGGTGCCTCGCGGAAATAGGCGCAGGATTCGCCATGCGCGTCCTCGATCTTCACGAAGAGCTTCGGCGTGACCCAGTGCACGCCGGGAAAGCGCTTGCGGAAAAGCTGCTCGACCGTCGGGTAGCTGGCCAGGTCCGTGAGCAGCACCTCCTTCGAACGCGGCGTGAGCCGGAATTCGTGGTTCCCGAAGTAGTAGCCTTCATCCTTCGCCCCGCCCTCGAACTTCGTGATCGCCGAGGAAACCGGGCTCTTGATCAGGTAGCGGATCAGCTCCGGTCGGGCGAGGTCCGCAGGATCCAGCGCCTTTGCTGCCAGATCCTCCTTCTTGTCCTCCAGCAACGTTTGATGTGATGTCACCGCATCATTACGGTGATCAAGAAGTGAAATTGAAGAGATTCCGGGCGGTTGACATCCATGATTTGTTCGGCCTAGCTTTTTTGACGGGTAGTTTTCGATTTCTTTATCGACCGCCACTTCCTCCTGATTTCATTTTCAACCTTCGCAAGATCGCCTGGGACCATTAGTCCAATCTTATCGAGGTAGTTGTTGTCACTGGCGCGTCTGTTCCACTTCATAGGCTTACCGTCCAAGAAGACATCCTCTGCAATCTCACGGAAACTTTCGTTGTCCACACCGCCAGTCTTGACCGGCAGGGCTCTGAATTCCTCATCGGTCGCGGGGCGGACTTCGTCGTATCCGATCATAACCCTCCCGTTCATCAAAGTGGTGAGAATTGGAGGAATCACCAAACCGTCAACTTCAAGAGGAAGGATGTCCCGCATACGGGAATCTGACTTCGCGAGTGAACGAACGTCGAAGTGCCCTTGCCAGATGACAGGTGCGCAGGCAATTTGAGCGACAGTTGGGCACTCCACTCCGTGCCATCTTAACAGTCCACCCCAAAATTCAAACCGCCGTTGCGGCCAATGTTTTCCTGAGACCGAAAGCACCCTTCCGCATCCGAAGCTTCCGTCGCGGAGCTGAATGTCCCAAATCATTCCGGGCAGGAGTTGGGTAGTGGATTTTGGCAGGAAAGGGAAGTCAGGGGGCCTCTTCATATTTAATCAAATTAGCCGAACGATGAGCGCGTGCACCCCTACCAGCGGGGGCGAGCGTCGATCACGGGGTTGGGGTCGTAGCTACGGAAAATCATCGAAACTGAACGGCTGGTAGGGGTTGTCACGACGCGGCTTGTTCGGCTTGGATTCATGGTGCGGCCAGCTCCACTTGGTCTCCCGACGCGATTTGGAATTGCAGGGTCTTCTCGTCCGTCCATCGCATCGACTCAATCATATTGTTGACCGCTGCCTTCGAATCTTGCCCCTCGACGTCCTTCCATCGGACAACCTCGGAGCCCTTCGGATCGAGGATCACAACATCGGCATAGAAATCGGCTCCGGGACCGAATCCACTATCTGAGAGTTCGACCCTAGTTCTCAGCCCAGTTGGAGAGTCGGGTCCATTCGGTAGTCGCGTGCGCACAACCATCGCTACCGTCCCTCCGACGAGAAACAAAGCAACGAACCAGATGAAGGTTTTCATTTTTATGCCGAACGTCGAGGTGTGGCACCGGCTACCGGGAGCGCCACTCCGCAACAGGGTTAAGGGTTGTAGTCAAGAGGATCATTTCGACTCTGAGCGGGTAGCCGGTTGTCCACCACCGTCTTGTTCTGCCTTCATTTTGTTAGCTTGTGACGCTGCCTGATGCTCATCGAGAACCTCCCGCATCTTTTTGAGAGTGCTCTCATCCTTTTCCTGCTCCGCAGCCTTGCGAAGGATCTCCCAGTCTCGATCAGTCATCTCCTCCTCGTCAAAGTAGCGGGTGGCCCAGTAACGGACTCTGGCAGAAGGGTCGCTCAGGCCTGCATGAACGAGAGCTGTGCGCTCCTCAGTTGGAAAGGGAGCTGAGTCCAAGAAGTAGTATGCAGATTCCCGCACATCAGCATTGGGACTCTTGAGTCCATCACGCAATATTCCAGCATACCGACTATCCTCATCGGGGATGAAGGCCAACCAGTTATGCAGATCGCTCAAGCCAAAGTCTCGTTCTGGATCGGCCGCTCCGTCCGCGTAAACCTGCCTTATCTTCTCTATGAAGAGAGTGACATCTTCGGCGTGACCGGCTTCGTGGAGCACCCAAGCAGCATAGTGGTCACCCTCGGATGCAAACCGCTTCCGAACGATCGACAAAGCTCTCTCGTCCTGCACACCTTGCTCTACAAGAATCTTCATTACCTGACAGAGCGAATTGAAATCCGTGTCCTCATCCTGCGCCTTCTCCAAAAACATCGCCAGCAACTCCTCCTTCAGTCGCTCGGGCATTTTCTTCGCCTGCTCGCCACGCACGGGAGGCTCTTCGTAAGGCTTCGCCGCCTTCATCATCCACGGTATCCCTCCCTTGATCGCCTCGCGGTCGTTCCAAGCGGAATCGTAAAACTCTGAACTGAATCGCAGGAGCTTGCCGTCTCCAAATGGAAGCGAAAGCCGTTCAGTCCATCGGTATCCATTCTCAGTCTTTGGATACTCCCAAACGTGAACCCCATTGCTCATAGTTCGTGAAGGCTTGCCAAGCACCTTCTCGACCAACTCCACCGTGCTTCCCTCATCAAACCAGCCGACCACGCCCTCAGCTCCATAGCGCTCAAGCACACGCTTGCGGCAATCGGCTTCAGTCCAGGTTCCTCGCTTCTTCAAGACCAATGATCGGGCAATCTGACGATAAACGGCTGGATGTATGGGTAGGTGTGTCCACTCAAACATCATGATCCTCTCATCATCACCCAATACCTGCATCTTCTTCAGAATCCCGTTCTCAAGAAAGCTGAATCGGTATAGGTTGCCGTTCCGCACTAGGTATCGGTCATAAACCACCGCACCACAAAGACAGATACCATCGTCTAGCCAATCAGCCTTCCTGAGCATCAAGACAAGAAGGGTCTCCCCATCAGCTGCAATTCGATAGGCGCGCGAAAACGAAGTATCGACGCCAGAGACTCGGTTTCCGTCAACCGGAACCGGTTCGTTGCGCTTAACCTCGACTGTGATCGCGTCATGATCCGGGTAGATGAACTGAACCTTGTCATCCTCGAAGGTCTTCCACTTCTTGAATGCTCCGGTCTTAGCGATCTCTCCAACTACGCCCTTTGCGCGTTCCGCAACAAAGCTCTTACTCTCCTCGTCGGCCGGGCGGCTAAAACAACCCAACTCATCTTCCGAAATCTCTGCGTTCAGAATTGCCGTCGTAATGCAGAAAGCTGCGAGCAGAGGGTTCAACAGCGCTACTCGTGTTGGTTTCATTTTCTTGCAGAACGTTTGATGTGCGCCCACCGGCGCGGTTGAAGGGATGTTGAAGTGAAATTGAGGTGTTTATGCCGGTTGGTGCGCCACGGTTTGTTCGGCTCATCGATTTTGGATGAGCGATTCGGTTGCCTTATGGGCCGCAATGCGGGCTGCTTTAGCGTCAATGCCATCAACCAACAAGCCCTCAAGGCTGATGAGTGAATGAGGTTCTCCTGACCAGTGCAGTTCCTTCTCCGCATCGCGTATACCTTGGCTTGCCGCCTCAATCACAGATTCTTCGTCCGCGAGGATTCGCGTGGGATTGCCGTTCAGAATAAACTCTGGCTCCAATGCGCCGCAGCGCGGGTCGCACGACTCGAACCGACCAACGGTGGCCAAAGCAAACCGCGCCAAACCGTTCTCTACGTAAACGTGCTTTTGTGCTGCCGTTAACATTTTTCTGAAGCCGAACGTTCAATGTGCATCCGCGGGCGCTGTTGGACCATCCGATGGAACGCGACTGGAGGGCTTATGCCCGTCGGATGGCACGGCTTGTTCGCTTCTCTTTTGGAGTTTCCATTCGCCTTGCGCAATTCGCTCATGGTCCTTGAAAATAGACACCTTCCCGGATGCCGAATTTTCTTTGTCATTACCGAGGATTCCGGTCAAATGAAATGTAACAAGATAATCTTTCTCATTCTTCGATATCCACATCAGAAGACCGGCCTTCGTTATTACTCCTTGAATCGTGAGGGGATCGCCACCCGCATCAACAGTCTCGAACGTGAATCGCTTCTCCGTCAGCTTCAATGTTCCGGCTAGCTCTATGTCCTCCTTGGACATCTCAGGAACATTCATTCTCAAAGTGAAAGCTCCCGATGCGAGCGGCTCAGCTCGTGCCGACACAAGACTTAGAAGTAGAAACGATAGGAGTGCTAGAGTCTTCATATTTGTAGCGAACAGTGTTGTTAAACAACCTGTCGGGTTTAGGGGGTGTTGAACAACCGGTTGTAGATCCGGGGCAAAAGCAACCCGGAAGTACGGATTTCTACGGCCTCGTTCATAGCGGGAAGTTTAGGTCCGTCATGCTGGCAAGCCAAGCTGGATTTCAGTGGTTGGGAAAGTTGGAAGCGCTCAGATTTCAGTTTCAGGGGTCAAGGGCTCAGGGGGAGGGCTCGGCCCTTTACCATTTCTTTCCGCTGATGGACTTGTATGGGGCGGAGGACTGGCCGTATTGGCCTTTGATGCTGGTTTTCACGCCGTCGAACACGAATTTCAGGCCGGTGGGGCCGATGTAGGCCTCCTGGTGGTGGCTGATGGCGTCGGCGAGGGTCTGGACGAAGGCGGGGAGGGTTTGGTGGAACCCATTCAGCGCGGTCCAGTGGTCGGTGAAAGAGGCGATGGAAATCCGGTCATCCTGCGGGGCGAATCCGGCCAGCCCAGCCCCGCAAACCGTCACAAGACCGTTTTGGGCTCATCTTCAATCCTGAGATACAAACCACGAAATACACGAAACATCACGAAAATCAGGCAGTTCGGAAACGCTTCAGACCCATTCGTCAGGTGAGTGCGAAGATGGCGACGATTGCTTCTGCTTTCGTGCTTTTCGTGACTTTAGTGGTTTCCCATTTTCCTCTCAAGGCTCATTCGGAGATGCGTCCGCCAAATTGGCGGGGCCATGGCAAAAGGTAACGGGGTCTTTCAGAAGGTTGAAGGACCTTTGTGAGAGGTTGAAGGACCTTTGTGAGAGGTTGAAGGACCTTTGTGAGAGGTTGAAGGACCTTTGTGAGAAGTTGAAGGGCCTTTGTGAGAGGTTGAAGAGCCTTTGTGAGAAGTTGAAGTGCCTTATTCAGAAATTGAAGGAGCTTTCCCAAAGAGTGACGGAGCCTTCCCAATCCGGAACGAATCCGGCATTTGCGCAAAGAGGCAGTGATTTCTCCACTCAATGAGGGTCAGCGGGGCGCGAAGGTTCGGAAAAAGGCTAAGAGCGGGCCTACTTCGCTAAACCTACCAGGGCCCGGGGCGCTCCAGCCACCAGGACTCCCGAGAAGCCGTCCGCACACCGTAACATTTCCTCCAGTTTGTGGCCTGGATTCAGGACTTCCGGGTTCTCGGTTCGAACCTTGGGGTGACGCGATATTCCCTGCCATTCCGGAACCTCCGGGGCAAATGAAGGAGGCAACGGATGGCTTGAGCAAATGACTGCCGATCTCCCGTCAGGGCGATGAGTCGAAGTCCCCTCTCACGAAACCTTCGCAAAGCGCTCCGAGACCTTGTCCCAGTTCACCACCTTCCAGAACGCCCCGATGTAATCCGGGCGACGGTTCTGATAGTGCAGGTAATAGGCGTGTTCCCAGACATCGAGGCCGAGGATCGGGGTGCCGAAATCGCTGTCGGGGACGATGCCTTTCATGGCCGGGTGGTCCTGGTTGGCGGTGCTGGTAATCTTGAGCTTCCCATCCTTCACGATGAGCCAGGCCCAGCCGGAGCCGAAGCGCTTGGTGGCGGCTTCCCCGAAGGCCTTCTTGAACTCGTCCATGCCCCCGAAGGCGCTGGTGATCGCTGCGGCGAGCTT
>JAIXPW010000134.1 GCA_027485995.1 Verrucomicrobiaceae bacterium | reverse complement strand
GAAGGTTTCGGCGATGTGCTCGAAGGATGGCGCGAGGGCGAAGAACGGGCCGAGGGAATCCCAGCGGAGGTAGTTTTCCTCGGTGAACTGCTCGACGTGCTTCGGAGCGGAACCACCGGCTCCGGTTTCGAAGAGTCCGCCGCCGTTCATGAGGGGAACGATGGAGAGCATCTTGGCGGAGGTGCCGACTTCGAGGATCGGGAAGAGGTCGGTGTTGTAGTCGCGCAGGACGTTTCCGGTGACGGAAATGGTGTCCTTGCCTTCGACGATGCGCTCCAGCGAGAAGGTGCAGGCCTCGGCGGGTGGGAGGATGCGGAGGTCGAGTCCGGTGGTGTCGTGGTCCTTCAGGTAGGTCTCGACCTTGGCGATGATCTGGGCGTCGTGGGCGCGGGCTTTGTCGAGCCAGAAGACGGCGGGATCGCCGGACGCGCGGGCGCGTTTGACGGCGAGCTTCACCCAGTCCTGGACGGGGGCGTCCTTGGTCTGGCAGGCGCGCCAGATGTCGCCGGCCTCGACTTCATGGGAGAGCAGGACGTTTCCGGCGGCATCTACGACGCGCACCGTCCCTTTGGCGGGGACTTCGAAGGTCTTGTTGTGCGAGCCGTATTCCTCGGCGGCCTGGGCCATGAGGCCGACGTTCGGGACGGAGCCCATGGTCTTGGGATCGAGCGCGCCGTTCTTTTTGCAGAAGTCGATCGTGGCCTGATAGATGCCGGCGTAGGAGGAGTCCGGGATCACAGCGAGGGTGTCGCCGGTCTTGCCCTGGGCGTCCCAGACCTTGCCACCCGCACGGATCATGGCGGGCATGGAGGCATCGACGATGACGTCAGACGGGACGTGGAGATTGGTGATGCCCTTGTCGGAGTTGACCATCGAGAGCCCTGGTCCGTTTTCGAAAGCGGTTTTGATGTCGGCTTCAAGCTCGGTGAGCTTCTGGTCGAGCTCCGGATTGGCTTGGCGGTTGGAAACCGCCGCCACTTTCGCGACAAGATCACCGAAGCCGTTGCGGAAATCGACGCCGAGTTCCTTGAGGGTGTCGGCGTGCTTGGCGATGAGGTCCTTGAAGAAGACCTCGACGGCGTGGCCGAAGATGATGGGGTCGCTGACCTTCATCATGGTGGCCTTCATGTGGAGCGAGAGCAGGAGGTTGTCGGCCTTGGCCTTGGCGATCTGCTGGCGGAGGAACTCGACGAGAGCGGCCTTGCTCATGAAGGTGGCGTCGAGGATTTCACCGGCCTTGAGCGGGGTGGATTCCTTGAGGACCTTGGTGCTGCCGTCGGCACCGACGAACTCGATCTTCACATCGGTGGCGGCGGGGACGCAGACGGATTTTTCGTTGGAGAAGAAATCACCGTGGCCGTCCATCGAGCCGACGGCGGTCTTGGAATCGGCGGACCATTTGCCCATCGAGTGCGGGTGGGCCTTGGCGTAGTCCTTCACGGCCTTCGGCGCGCGGCGGTCGGAGTTGCCCTCGCGGAGGACCGGATTCACGGCGGAGCCCATGACCTTGGCGTAGCGGGCCTTGATGTCCTTTTCGGCGTCCGTGGTGGCGGTTTCCGGGAGATCCGGAAGCGCGTAGCCCTTCGACTGAAGCTCGGCGATGGCGGCCTTGAGCTGCGGGACGGAAGCGGAGACGTTCGGCAGCTTGATGATGTTGGCCTCGGGCTGAAGGGTCCAGGCACCGAGCTCGGAGAGGGCGTCAGGGATCTTCTGGTCGTCTGTGAGGAAGTCCGGGAACTGGGAAATGATGCGTCCGGCGAGCGAGATGTCGCGGGTTTCCACGGTGATCCCGGAGTGCTTGGTGAAGGCCTGGACGATCGGCAGAAAGGAATAGGTCGCGAGCGCTGGGGCTTCGTCGGTCTTGGTGTAGATGATGGTGGGAACTCCGGACATGGACGTAGGGGTCGGTTGAAACCGGCCTTCGACTAGGGATTTCCTTCCCCGGGGTCAATCCCAGGCCTTGAAATGCGCGGAATCCTTTCCGCGGAGGGCAGGCTCAGTCTTCCTCTTCGTCCGGAGTCTCTCCCGGGTGGAACTGGGAGATGATCTTGTCGATGGCCTCGATGATGCCCCAGGTGCCCCGCTTGCGCTGGTACTTCCGCCAGAGGATGTCGCGGAGTTCGCGCCAGAGTTCGACGGGGACCGGGTGGACGATTTCCCAATCGGGATCGGTCTTCAGGGTCGTGAGAAAAGTCCAGCGACCGCCCTGATAGTTGGCGCGGAAGTATCGGAGACCTTCGTCGGTGCGCTCGCGCCATTCGTGACTTTCCATGGCCGGACTGTGGTCATCATGGCTCGAGAGTCCAAGCTGGAACTTGGCACTTGGAACTTGGAAGTTCCCTCTGTCAGCATTCCCGGCGTGCGCCGCGCCTTGCAAAGTGATGTCTTGAAGATCCTCGCCTACGTGGTGGCGGCGCTGCTTCTTGGGTCGCTTCTGGCCCCCTGGCTCTACACCCTTGGCAAGGCACTGGCGGAAGTGACTCAAGGGAAGCAGACGAACGGGTTTGTTGACTGGCTGGCCTCTGCCTGCCGGAAGGCTGAGTTTCCGAGATTCTTCAATCGCGCCTTGTTGCTCTCCGCGCTGGTGCTGCTGTTTCCGCTGGTCCGGTGGCTGGGCATGGAGCGCGGCAGGCAGGCGCATCGGGATACGCCCTGGTCCTTGAGGCAGCCCGAGACGGCGATGGCCACGAGTGGAGGACAGCCGCTGAAACGGAATCTTCGAGGGCCGCAGCAGTTGTTGCTGGGCTGGGTGCTGGCGGCGGGCGGGTTGTTGCTGATGGGCCTGATTCTGGTTCAAGCGGGTTTTTTTGTCTGGAGGGATGCCTCGTTGGGGCCTGGCATCGCCCCGGTCAATGGGTGGAAGGTCGTGCGCTCGGCCTTGGGTCCGGCGGTCTTCGTCTCGGTGATCGAGGAAATCCTGTTCCGCGGGGTGCTGCTGGGGCTTTTCATGAGGGCGATGCGTTCATGGCCGGCGATCATTTCCGTGTCCCTGCTGTTTGCCTTCGTCCACTTCCTGCAACCGCCCGCTGGCGTGGTGGTGCCGGATCCGGAGTCGTCGACGGCGGGCTTCTGGTTGGTTTGGCAGATCATGGGCAGGTTCACCCAACCGCTCGACCTCATCTCGGGTTTTGCCACCTTGACGGCCGTGGGGCTGGTGCTCGGGTGTGCGAGATGGCGCACGGCGTCGCTCTGGCTGCCGATCGGGCTCCACGCCGGATGGATCTTCGGGGTGGCGGTCTTCAAGGCGATCACCTGGGTGGCTCCGGGAGGCACTCCGGCCGCGGGTTTGCTGATCGGCTCCACCCTCCGCGAGGGCCTGGTGCCGCTGGTCGTGATCCTGGCGACCGGCGTGGTGGTTCAACGTTTCACCCACGTTTCCCGAGATGGAACCAGCCCCGCCGAATGAGGTCTTCAGGCGTGGCTCGCTCAGCCGCTTGCTCGACCTCCTCTATCCGTCATCCTGTGTGCTCTGCGCCACCGGGTTGCGGGACGGGCGTTCGCTTTGTTCGGGTTGTTCCGAAGGGCTGCCCCGCCTGAAAGCTCCGTTCTGTTCGGTCTGCGGCGAGGGCTTCGACGGTCGGATCGAGGGGGAGTTCGAATGCCCGAACTGCAAGGACCTGAGTTTCGCCTTTGAGTTCGCCCGACCCGCCCTGTTCTATGACGAGCGGGCGATGGAGCTGATCCACCGCTTGAAATACGGTCGAGAGATCCACCTCGCCCGTGAACTCGGCTCGCTGGCCGCGGAGTCATTCGAGGATCCTCGTTTGGCCGAAGCGAGGTCGGGAAATTGGCCGCTCGTCCCGGTGCCGCTGCATCGGAGCCGTTTCCAGCATCGCCATTTCAACCAGTCGGCGGAGATCGCGCGGGTGCTGGCGAGAGCGACGGGCCTGCCGATGTTGAAGGCCTTGAAACGCACCCGACGCACGGAAACCCAGACCCGGCTGAGCCGCGCCCAGCGCCTTGCGAACCTGCGCGGGGCCTTTTCCCTGAGCGCTGCGGGCCTGAAATTCTCCGCTGCGAAGCCGCAGGGAGCGGTGCTGATCGATGACGTTTTCACCACCGGTTCAACCGTTCACGAATGTGCCCGGGTGCTCCGTCGCGGAGGGGTTCAAAAGGTGGTTGTCGTGACCGTCATGCGCGGCTAGCGTCCACCCCACGGCGTCGCTCGCCTCCGAATTTCCACCACCATGGGCATTTTCAACAAACCCCGCCTCCGCAGCCGCGAAAAGCGCGATGACATGCCGGAAGGCCTCTGGGCCAAGTGCCCCGAATGCGGCGCGATGCTCCACACGCTGGAGCTGAAGCAGCACCTCCAGACCTGCCACCACTGCGGAAATCATTTCCTCATGGACTCGTCGGAGCGGATCACCCTGCTTGCCGATCCAGGCAGCTTCGAGGAAACCGACGCCGGCCTCATTTCCGCGAACCCGCTCGGCTTTGCGGGCTACGAATCGAAGACCGCCGCGCTGCGCGAAAAGACCGGCCTGAATGACGCCGTCGTCACCGGTCGGATCACCGTCGGCGGCAAGCCCGCGATGATCGCGGTGATGGATTTCAAGTACTTCGCCGGCTCGATGGGCTCGGTGGTCGGAGAAAAGATCACCCGCGCCGTGGAGACCGCCATCGCGGAAAAGCGTGGCAT
>JAIXPW010000153.1 GCA_027485995.1 Verrucomicrobiaceae bacterium | reverse complement strand
GTGAATGAATGGCGGAAAGGAGCGGTCCGAGGGCAGGTGGCTCAGAAGAGGCGGATGTCGTCATCGTCGTCAGTATCGTCCGGCAGCTCGGTCGCTTCGGGCGGAGTCGCGGCAGCGTGAAGGGTTGTGGCGCGGGAATCCAGAGCGTTTTCGTCCTGATTACGCAAGGTAATCAATTCCAAGCGGTCACGGGCGGATTTAAGCACGGATTCACAGCGCTTGAGGAGGGTTGAGCCCTTTTCGTAGTGGGAAACGAGCTCCTCAAGGGGGAGTTGCTCCTCCTCCATCGCCTCGACCACCGCCTCAAGCTCGGACAAGGCCTCCTCAAAAGTTGGTGCCGCCCCATCGTCCGGGTTGCTTGCCTTTTTCCGGGGCATCATTCCGAAACTTTGGGGTCCGAAGTGCGTAGCGGGCGATCGCTGTAGTAAACCACATCGTAGCCTACAAGGGTCTGCGGATAGGCATACTTCTTGGCGATCGTCTGCAGCTTGGGGTCCTTGTCGTAGATCGAAATGCCCAAAGAAACGCCCGGCACGGAGGTGGCGAGGAAGACGCGGCCGTTGATAACCAGCGAGGTGAAATCGCCATATTCGTCCGCAAGCGAGCGCATGTCCTTGGAGCCGTGGGAGGTCGGCGAAATGAGGATCCCCACCGGAGCAGTCCCCAGATCGGTGGCCGTGCGCTCAAGTTTCTCAAAGCCATTCTTGGTTGTCGGCATCCAGATGCTCATGCGGTCGGCATACCAAGCCACGGCCCAAGGCTGGTCGGAGAAACAGATCTGATCCGGCTTGATCCAGTTCTTCAGGCCCAGATTCAGCGCTGGCGCAAAGTAGGGAGGCCAGGAAGGCACCCCGCCCTTGTCTCGCAGGTCCAGCCCGCGGCGGACCTTGTATGGCAGGTCGAGGATCATCGGCGAGGCGCAAACCAGGACAATGATGATGTGGTGCACGTTCCGCAGAATCGGATTCGCCGCCACGGCATCAATCCGGCTCCAGAGGATGGAAAGGAATGCCAGACCGTAGGCCGTCATGATCGGGGCGAAGACGATGTGGATCTGATTCGAGTCAAGTTCCTTGGTCGTGACCCCGAAAAGCGCCATGCCGAAGGCGGCGGTGGCCCACATGATGAGCAGGCCCCAGCGGAAGCGGGCGATCGAGGCCCTCTTGAAGGGGTGGAACAGCGAGATGAAGAAAATCGGGGCGATGATGATTCCGGCGAGGAAGGGAATGACGTCGGTCGCCTGCAGCAGGGTGGTGCGCAGCACCTTCAGGATGATGCCGTCCAGCCGCAGTGGGGTGGTTCCGAGGTCGTCGGTGCGCATCACGGCGTCTTCGGTCTGGGTTTCACCGAGTCCCTTGTAGAGGCTGAGGTAACCGGTTCCCAACCTGGAGTCGGAGTGGTTGGAGCAGCGGATGATGGTCGGAATCGACGCGATGGCGAGAACCGCCAGGATGGAAAGCGCGACGATGCCGCGTGGACGGAAGGCGAAGGCGGCGAAGAGGATGTAACCGAAGACCACCCAGATCGCGAGCCAGTGGGTCAGGGCCATCAGAACGAAGAACACTCCGGCGATCACCGCAGGGGTCAAGGCGACACGACCCTCGGTCTCAGACTCCAACGCCCGATAGGCGAAATAACAGCCGCAGGAAAAGAGCAGCATCAACAGCATCTGCGGCAGCCCGCTCAGCGAATAGCCCCACAAACTCTGGCAGAACAGCACCAGCAGGGCCGTGACTCCCGCGATCTTGGGGTCAAAGATCCTGGAAACCAGCAGGTAGTTCACCCCGATCGCCATCAGGAAGAACAGCGTGGAAACCGAGGCGATGATGCGATCCATCGGGAAAATGAACTGGTTCTCCCCCATCGTCCAGGTCTCGGGATCATCCGCACCGATCAGCTTGAGCACGGCGGCGTTGATCAGGGGATTGAGTGGCGCGTGGTAGGTGTCCTCGAAGGCGGTGAATGGCACCGCTCCCTTGGCTTTCTGGGCCTGATGGAAGGCCACCGGCCGGATGAACTTCGTCGTGAATCCATTCCCACGGGCGATCTCACGCGCGATCTGGGCCTGATCCATCGCCTGGGGAGTGTTCAGCCCCCTGAAAAGGATGAACAGGTGGCCGAGGGTCAGGATGACCAGCAGCAGGAAAAACAAACTCCGGCGGATGATCACGCCGGCGTCAACAGATTTGGAAGTCGAACTCATGATGGTAGGGAAGCAGGCGGAGCCCCCCCGGATCAAAGCCCGAGCTCCTTCAACTTGCGCTGAAGGGTGCGTCGGCTGACCCCAAGAAGATCCGCGGCACGCGTCCGGTTGCTCCCTGCGACATTGAGGGCCGACCGGATGGCGCGTGTTTCGAGCGCATGCAAATTGAATTCAGCGGGGGCGGCAAGGTCCATTTTGACCGCCTCGGGGAATGAGGTCACAGGGCTTTGTCCTTGATCCACAAGGAAGGCCGGAAGGTGCCGGACTTCGATGACGGAATCGTTGCTCATCACCACCCCGTGTTCGATGGCCGTGCGCAGTTCGCGGACGTTTCCAGGCCAGGGATAGGCACGCAGATGCTCCAGCGCGGCGTCCGACAACGGTTTCACCGGCCGACCGTTCTCCTTGGCAAACTCTTTCAGGAAACTGCCCGCCAGCAGCACGATGTCCTCCGCCCGGGTGCGCAGCGGCGGCATGTCGATCTTCACCACGTTGAGCCGGAAATACAGGTCCTCGCGGAACTTCCCCTCGTCCACCAGCCTGCGGAGGTTCTTGTTGGTCGCGGCGATCACCCGCACATCGACCTTCACCACCTGGTTCGAGCCGACCCGTTCGATCGTCCGTTCGGAAAGCACCCGCAGCAGCTTGACCTGCGTGGCCGCGTCGATCTCGCCGATCTCATCGAGAAACAGGGTCCCCCCGTCCGCCTGCTCGAAGCGGCCGATCCGCCTCTGCGCCGCGCCGGTGAAGGCCCCCTTTTCGTGACCGAAGAGCTCGCTTTCCAAAAGCTGCGCGGAAAGCGCGGCGCAGTGGACGATGACCATCTTCGACTCCGGACGACCGGAAAAATGATGGATCGCATGGGCCACGACCTCCTTGCCGGTGCCGCTCTCCCCCTCGATCAGGACGGTCGCCCGGGTCGGGGCCACCTGTTGGATCAGATCGAACACATGACTCATCGCCGGGGACTTCCCGATCAGCTTGTCGAGCTTGTGACGCTCGGTCGTCTGCTGCTTGAGCTCGCGGTTCTCGGTTTCGAGACGCCGGCTCTTCAAGGCCCGCTTGAGGAGCATTTCGACCTCGTCGAGATTCAGCGGCTTGGTCACGAAATGCCAGGCCCCGCGACGCATCGCCTCCACCGCCGTGTCCACCGATCCGTAGGCGGTCATCATGATCGCCACCGGCGGGTGGGCCACACCGAGCGCCGCCTCCAGCAGGTCCATGCCGGAATCCCCGCCCATCCGCAGGTCGGTCAGCATCAGGTCGATCGGCTCGCTTTTCAGGATCGCCAGCGCCTCGGCGTTGCCACTCGCGGTGTAAACGTCGAACTCCTCCTCCAGCGCGGAACGGAGGCCCTCGCGGGTGGCTTTCTCGTCATCGACGATCAACAACGTGGCCTGGGGGGAGTGGAAGTCGGGCATGGGTGGGAAAAATGAAGTTGAAGAATTAAAACCACGAATGAACACGAATGGACACGAATCATTCAGATGAAGCACCCAAAGCGATTCCCTCAGGTCTCTTCCATTCGTGTGAATTCGTGTCCATTCGTGATTAACTGATATCGATCACCGCATCCTCCGGCTCGCCCAACAGTCGGACCGTGCGCTCGCCGCGCGGCAGGAAAACGATGATCCGCGTGCCGTGCCCCTCCTCGCTCTCGATCTCGATCTCGCCACCGTGCTCGCGGATGATCCGGCGGACGATCAGCAGCCCGAGCCCGCTGCCGGAGGCCTTGGTGGTGCGGTAGGGCTCGAAGATCGCGCCCATGTGCTCCGGGGAAATGCCGGTGCCGTTGTCCTCAATGGTGATTCGGTATTCGTAATCGTTTGAAAAGGTGCAAACCTTGATCAGTCCCTCGCTGTCCTTCAGCGCCTGATAGGCATTGCGCAGCAGGTTGTAGAAGACTTGCTGGAACTGCCCGGCATCGAGCTCCGCCGGCGGCAGGTTTTCGGCGAGATCCAGCTCCACCGCGATCTTGCGCGAGGCGAGCTCGGGCTCGAGGAGCTTGAGCGTGTCGTGCAGCACCGCATTCAAGTCCGTGCGCTCGCGGCGCGGGGCGGTCGGGCGGACGGCGGAAAGGAACTGCTTGAGGATGGCATCCAGCCGCCGGATTTCCTCACGGGCCGTGCCGAGGTGCTCCTCCAGCGGCTTGCGGTCGCCGGGGGGGAGCTTCCTCATCTTCCGGCCCAGGAGCTGGAGATGGATGTCCAGCGAGTTTAGCGGATTGCCGATCTCATGCGCTACCCCGGCGGCGAGCAGGGTCAGGGCATTGAGGCGCTCGCTTTCCAGCGTTTCCTGCGCCTCGGCCCGGGTCCGGGTGAGGTCGCGCACCAGCATCACATAACCCGGCGGCGAGGTTTCCGGCGTGCCGTCGTCGCTGATCGGCGCGAGGTAGAAATTGAGAAAGCGGTTCTCGGGATAAAACACCTCCAGGTCGCGGCTGACGGTGCGACCCGGCTTCGCCAGCGACTCCCAATCCAGTCCCCTCACCTGCCCCGCCAGCGGCTCGCCGATCGCGCTCTCGGCCTTGAGCCCGAAAAACCCGCAGGCCGCGCGGTTCACGAAGGCGATCGTCCCCTGCGGATCCAGCAGGATCACGCCCTCCAGCAAGGCCTCGAAGACCTGCTCGAGAAATCCCTTCTCGCGGATCAGCCTCGCCAGGATTTGCTGCACCTCTCCCGGCTCCACCTTGTCGAGGCGGGCAACGAGTTTTTCGAGGAAGCCGGGTTTCACGTGCGGAGTTGAAAGTTGGAAGGTTTTAGTGTTCAGGAAGAGTCATGTCGGAGATCCTCATCGTCCTTTGCACCTTTCCCTCGATCGAGCAGGCGCGACAGATTGGCACAGTGCTCGTGGAAAAGCAACTGGCGGCCTGCGTGAACCTGCTGCCCGGCGTGGAGTCGATCTACCGCTGGCAGGAAAAGGTCGAAACCTCCGCCGAAGTGCTGGCCGTGATCAAGACGACTCCCGCCCGGCAACCGGAACTCTTCGAAGCCCTCGCCGCCCTGCATCCCTATGAAGTTCCGGAAATCGTCGCCCTGGAGCCGACCGCCATCTCTCCGGCGTATGCGAAATGGATCTCCGAGGTCGTTTGAAAGTTTCACTCTCCCGCCTCCCCTCACTCCAAGGGCACTACCCTGGTCCATAGGCTAACAGGGAGATTGTTTCCGGGGAGCAAGACATGCGAACCATGTCGCAGAATGAATCTGAAAACGTTTGATCATCCGTGATATCCTCAATGATTTATTGTTCCGAACCTCAGGAAACGAGGAATCTGTATCACGACCCAAACGAGGGCGAAAACAACTACACTCCAAATCAGTGTAGGAATGATTCCGAAAACAAAGAGGATACCGGATCCCGCATCTCTGCTCCAACGAGCAAGGAGTTCCGGGTCGTGGGTGCGCTCATACTCGGCTTTGAGGGAAGCGTAGTATGCAGCATCGCCGCCGACGAAACAAAGCCATGATAGAACTGTGCTCGCAAGTAGCCACACGCACCAATGTGGCCGGGACTGGCGAAGCCTCATCACGATCGCCAGAATCAGAGGGAAAATGACTTCGATGACGAACAGGGTCGGAGAGAGATGCGACATAGGCATGAGGCTTTCTAGCTGCAACGTCCAAAGTCCATCCGTGGGCGTTCATGAGGTTGAGGTTGAGAAGAAATTGGAAAGCTTCTACCCATCGGATGCGAAGCCTTATTGGTCCGTTGATGGATCTGTCCCAGTTCGAATGACGCTCAGATATCTGCCTAGTATCGCCCTGGCAGCGCCAACCTTTTTGACAGCGGACGGGGGAAAGATCCCGGCATAAGGTGTATCTGTCAATCTCTCTGAGATCTGGAAGCCTCCGCTCTCGTATCGTGGCAACTGGGTCTTCATCATGATTTGCCCCGCAGCATCGTATTCGTTTTTCGTCTTTGTCCCAAACTCTAATGCATCTGCCGCGCTTTGCCGTTCGGCCCTTCTCTTCTCGTATTCTTCCCGGGATAACGGCTTCGAGTAAGAAAGGCGAACAACATACTTCTTGGGCGCGCCATGGGCGAGAAGCTCTTCTCTTGGAGTTGCATCGGAAAATTGGTTCTTCCCGCGATTTAGTGGGTGGCCTCCGGTCGCAGGTCCAGGCGACCGCAGTAGAAGAGGATCCGGGTGCGATAGTTCGAGAACTTCCTGAAGCCTCTCGCTGCGGCCTTGATC
>JAIXPW010000002.1 GCA_027485995.1 Verrucomicrobiaceae bacterium | reverse complement strand
TTGCGGGTCCAGGACATGTCCGAGACGTGGACCATGCCGTCGATGCCTTCCTCGAGTTCGACGAAGGCGCCGTAGGCGGTGAGGTTGCGGACGGGGCCCTTGATGGTGGCGCCGATCGGGTAGCGGGACTCGATTTCGTCCCAGGGATTCGGCTCGAGCTGGCGGACGCCGAGGGAGATCTTCTGCTCCTCGATGCTGATGCCGAGCACGACGGCCTCGATGACCTGGTCGAGTTCGAGCACGTCGCTCGGGCGGGTGATGCGCTTGACCCAGGAAAGCTCGGACACGTGGACCAGGCCTTCGACGCCGCGCTCGAGTTCGATGAACGCGCCGTAGGGCAGGAGCTTGGTGACCTTGCCCTTGACGTTGGAGCCGATGGCGAACTTGCGCTCGATGTCTTCCCAAGGATTGTCGGACATCTGCTTCAGGCCGAGGGAGACGCGCTCCTTCTCGCGGTCGACGTCGAGGATGACGACGTCCACCGGCTGGCCGATGATGAGCATTTCCGAAGGGTGGTTGATCCGGCCCCACGACATGTCGGTGATGTGGAGCAGCCCGTCCATGCCCTGCAGGTCGACGAACGCACCGAAGTCGGTGATGTTCTTGACCGCGCCGGTGACCTTGTCGCCGACCTTGACGCTCTGGAGGAAGTGCTGGCGAAGCTCCGCGCGCTCGGCTTCGATGACTTCGCGGCGGGAGAGGACGATGTTCTTCCGCTCGTCGTTGACCTTGACGATCTTGAACTCGTAGACGTTGCCGACGTATTCGTTGAGATCCTTCGGCGGGATGATGTCGACCTGGGAGCCGGGAAGGAAGGCTTCGACACCGACGTTGACGGTGAGGCCGCCCTTGACGACCGCCTTGACCTTGCCGCGGACGAGACCGCCGTCCTGGAAGACCTTGACGATCTTTTCCCAGTTCTGCTTGTGGGCGGCTTTTTCCTTCGAGAGGACGACCATGCCCTCGTCGTTTTCGAGGCGCTCGAGGAGCACTTCGACTTCATCGCCGACTTCGATTTCTTCATCCTCGAACTCGTTCGATGGAATGGCGCCCTCGGACTTGTAGCCGATGTCGACGAGGACGACTTGCGGGCGGATCTCGATGATCGTGCCCTTGACGATGGTTCCTTCGCGGAACTCGCGGAACTTGGCGTCGATCAGATCGCTGAGTTCCTGGTTGGTATTTTCAAGCACTGCGGTGCTCATGCTGGTAGCGGGTTGGGGTTAGGTTGGTTTGGTTTCGCTTTTCCTTCCGACAATTGCCCCGGTGGAAGAACCGGCGGGCCACGGGGCTCCAACTGCTCGCCGGCAAACTGAAAGGTGAAACGGGGCCGCGAAGCTAGAGGCCCGGACCGCCATGGCAAGCCGAAAATCCCCGGTTCTCAGGGAGTTCCGCGGGTGGCGGCGGGATGGGGTCGGAATGAGGAATGAAGATGGTGGATCTCCGATCGGCAGGTCGCTTGATCAGCTTCTCCTAACCTCAAAAATCAAAAATCAACATCCTTCGATCATCAATCGTCAATCCCTCCCGACGGCCTGCCAGACGGCGCGTCCCCTTGGAATCCATCCGGTCCCGCCAACCAGCACGGGTAAGACTCCTCATCCGTCATCGCACCCCGCCTTTCCTCCCAAAAACTCGTTCCGAGGACAAAACCGACTCTCTCACGCCAACGCATCCAGAAACGGCCGGTCCTTCCAAGTCGCGGCCACCCCGAGCCGCGCGACCACCCGGTCCTGCAGCGGCCAGATGAAGACCCGCCGCCCGGACGAGCCGATCAGGGCGACCAGGTCCGCCGGATGCTTTTTCGAAAGGCACGCGCTCTTCCAGAACGCCGGGCCCCGAGGCGGATCGAGCACGTCTTCCACTTCGATCTCCACCGCGCCGGACTTCCGTGCATGGACGTTCCGCCACAAGCCGCCGCCGAACATCGGATTCACCGCCGACGTCCGGGTCATCGCCGCGAAGTGCCCGGCATCGATGCCGCCCGCGCTTTCCCCGCCCAGCACTCCGGCGACCGCCCGGCCCAGTTTGCCCAGTTCCGCGACACTCAACTCCGCGCCGGTGGACAAAAAGAAGCGGCCCTTGCCATCAGAGCGCCACTGGGGACTGCCCAAGCCGAGCGGCGACATCACCGCACGGTGCAGGAAGCCTTCGAGCGATTCGCCGCGCCGGGCCAGCTTTCGTTGCATCAACTCCGCCAGCACTTCCCAGCACGCCGGGCCGTAACGGAACACGCTGCCCGGCTCGTCCACCGCTCGCAGGGCGATGGCATTGCGCCCCTTGTCCGCCGGGTTCCGGTAAAGCGCGGCCACCCCCGCTTCCAGGCCTGCGACCTGTTGCAGCAGCATCAAAACGGTGACGCGAGCCTTCCGCGCATCCCCCTTCCATTCCGGAATCGTCGCCGCGACCTTCTCCCCGGGCGACAGCCAGCCTTCACCCGCCGCCTTGGCCGCGGCCAGCGCGGCGAGCACCTTGGTGATGCTCAGCGCCGGCCCCTCGGCCCCCGGATTCCACGCGGCCACCCGCCGGCCTCCGCTCCATGCGGCCCATCCCCGTCCGCCGTCCCTGCGGGCGAGCCCGTCCGCACGTTCCATGGCCGACTCGCTCCAACCGGGCGAGCGGCCGGCACCCGCGCATCCGCCACCTAGTGCGGTAGCGAGCGAGCAAAGGAAATGCCGGCGGGAAACCTTCACGCCCCCGATCTAGCGCCGCCACCGGATGCCGGAAAGCATCAACTGTCCTGTTGTGCCTCCCGCGAAAAGATGCATGATCGAGGAGACATGAAAATCGCCCTCCCGAAAATCATCGCTCTCGCCGGCCTGATCGCCACTTGTCCGGTACTGCACGGCCAGGAGTCACGCACCTGGACCGACCTCAAGGGAAGGAAGCTCGAGGGAACCTTCGTCAAGCAGGACGACACGACCGTCTGGGTGCGCCGCAGCGACGGCAAGGAGTTGCCGATCGTCAAGAAGACGCTCAGCAAGGCCGACCTGGAGCACCTTGAGGAAGCCCCCGTCTCCGCGACCCCCGCCGCGGCGAAGGGCGGGCGCTTCAACTCGGTGGCGATCGACCCCGCCGCTTGGAAAGCCCGGCCGGGCGGCTTCAAGCTCCAGTCGCTGGTGTATCCCACGAATCTGGAGACCGAACATTTCATCATCGCCGCATCTCCCAAGACCCGGCCCGCGCTCCTCCTCGCCTATGCCGAAGCGGCCGAGCGGCTGTGGGAGGACATCGCCACCGATATCCCGCAGATCGCCGAAGCCTTCGACGGGAGGCGCCTGGTGGTGCTCCTCACCGACGGGGAGTCCGAGGCAAAGAAGGTCGCCTCGTGGCACCTCAAGCACGCGCAGGACAGCCGGACCGTCAGCCCGAACCACAATCTCGATACCTACATCATCGCCGGCTTCAGCCTGGATGAAGACTACGCCGAGGAAGTCGGGTTGACGGGCTACGGGCGGATGTTCCGGCTCGATTCGAAGGACGCCGAGCACATGCGGAAAACCTGGCCGCAGCGGGTCCACTTTCTCACCGACGACATCCTCCGCCAGTTGGTCGGCAGCGCGAAGAACAACGGCGACTACTCGCTCTCGATGCTCCGGCTGTCCATGAGCTACCACCGCGAGGAACTCGTCTGCGGCAAGATCGAATCGGAGGTGAGCTTCGGCGGCGGCAGCGAGGTGGAAGGCTTCAAGAACGGCAGGAACTGGGCGGGGGCGACCAAGAAGCTGCTCAAGGCCGGCGCCAGCCCGGACATCGAGTCCTTCCTCGAATCCAGTGCCACGAAGGCCCAGCCCCGCGACCTCGGCTTCGGCCTCGGCCTGATGCATTTCATCCAGTCCGATCCCGCCCGCCTCGCCGGTTTCGGGAAACTCCTGGCGGCCGCCGGCGAGGACGAGGAGTGCCCCGACCCCGAGGCCTTCGCCAAGGGACTCGGCTTCGGGTCCCCCGCGGAGCTGAACGCCGCCTGGCGCGACTACATGGTAAGCGACGCTTTCGAGTGAGTTCACCGCCGGGTTCGAACTCCTCTGAAACCCGCACTTCGCCCTTTTCCCGCGCCGCCTGAGGGACTACATCCCCCGCGTGCTTACCATTCACAAGCTCAGCAAGACGCTCGGCGGCCGCACCCTGTTCCGCGACGCGGAGTTCTCGATCAACTGGGGCGAACGCATCGCGCTGGTCGGCCCGAACGGCGCCGGCAAGTCCACGCTGTTCCGCATGATCCTCGGCCAGGAGGAACTCGACGGCGGGACCATCGAGCGCGACGACTACGCGATCACCGGCTACCTCGCCCAGGAATCCGGCGACCCCGGCGACGAGACCGTGCTTGAGATCGCCATGGGCGTGACCCCGGAAATGGTCGGCTACCTCCGCGCCCTCCGCGAGCACGAGGCCAAGGGCACCACCGATCACCCCGACTACGCCCACGCCCAGGACCAGTTCAACCACCTCAACGGCTACCAGCTTGAACCGAAGGCCAAGAAGGTCCTCAGCGGCCTCGGGTACAAGGAAGCGGATTTCCACAAGACCGCCCGCGAGTTCTCCGGCGGCTGGATCATGCGCGCCTACCTCGCCCGCCTGCTGGTCATGGAGCCCGATCTGCTGATGCTCGACGAGCCGACCAACCACCTCGACCTGCTCTCGCTCCTCTGGTTCCAGCGCTACCTGATGAACTACCCGGGGGCCATCCTCATGATCTCGCACGATCGCGATTTCATGGACGCCATCATCGAAGGCGTGGTCGAGATCGATCCCGACGCGCAGGAGCTCATTTCCTACACCGGCAACTATTCCGCCTACCTCGAACAGCGCGAGGCGCGCTACGAGCAGAAGGTCCAGGCCTACCGGAACCAGAACAAGGAAATCGAAGGCCATCAGGAATTCATCGACCGCTTCCGCCAGGTCGGCTCCAAGGCCGCGCAGGTCCAGTCGCGGATCAAGTTCCTCGAGAAGATGGAGCGCGTCGAAAAACCGCGCGCGCCCCGCAAGCCCTTCAAGTTCGCCTTCCCCCAGCCGCCGCGGTCCAACCAGAAGGTCATCGACCTCCAGAAGATCAGCCAGGCTTACGGCGAAAAGGTGATCTACAAGGACCTCGATCTCACCATCGAGCGCGGCGACAAGATCGTCCTCGTCGGCCCGAACGGCGCCGGCAAATCGACCCTGCTCAAGATCCTCGCCGGCGTCCTGCCGATCAACGGCGGCAAGCGCGAGGTCGGCTACGCCACCAAGCTCGGCTACTACTCGCAGCACCGCTCGGAAACGCTCAACGAGAACAACACCGTGCTCGAGGAGGTGATGGCAAGCTGCACCACCCTCCGCGAGGAAGACGCCCGCGCCATCCTCGGCTCCTTCCTGTTCCGCCGCACCGATGTCGAAAAGCGCTGCGGCGTCCTTTCCGGCGGCGAGAAATCCCGCCTCAACCTGGTGAAGTTCCTCGTCGATCCGCCGAACCTCCTGCTGATGGACGAGCCCACGACCCACCTCGACATCCTTTCGATCGACTCGCTGGTCAACGCGCTGAAAGCCTACGAAGGCACGCTGGTCTTCATCTCCCACGACGTGCACTTCATCCGCAACCTCGCCGAGACCACCCTGCAGATCACCCGCAACGCCCAGGACAGTGCCAGCGTCCTCACCCGCTACACCGGCGGCTACGACTACTTCCTCGAGAAGAGCGGCCTGAACGACGACCGCGGCGCGGTGACGGCGTGAGCATGTTCATTCGTCCTTTTCCGGAGCGGTGTCGGGAGCATTCAGAATCACGGGCTTGAAATAGCCTTCGATCTTGTAGCTCTCCACCGCGCCCGAATTGACATCGATCTCGTCGAACTCGACCGAGATCCAACCGCGGATCCGCGAACCCGGCTCTCCGATCACGTCCTTCAGCTTCATCGCCTTCTTTCTCACCACCCAGCGTAGGGGTGCCGGCGAAGAAGGGTAGTCCGCCTTGAACTCACAGGTGAACTGGCGCTTGGCCTCCACCCTTACGGTCAATAACCCGACGTACGCGGGAAGTCCTCCCCAAAACTCCAGTTTTAATCCGTCCGCGGACTTTATGGCATCGCAAAAGTCCATCGCGTGTTCACCCTGATGGGTCGAAGTGCAGTTCGCCGTACGCTCGACGAGCAAGATGTCGTCCGCATCGATCTTCCCATCCATGGCATCTTCCAAGTTTCCATCGGAATGCTCGACGATCCAAGGCTGTCGGCGGGTCTCGGTTTTGCTGAAGAACTCGGAACTCAACGTTGGATCAAGAACCGCCTCCGCCTCGAGCTTGTCTTCACATTCTCCATGCCCGGCATCGCGGACAGTAGTTTGCCGGGTCGCGAACGAAGTCTTCCACAAGCCGGCCTTCTGGCAGGCGTCGATGACCTCGACGATCCGCTGGTACTCGACCGCCGCATCGCCGCGGATGCGAACGGCCTGGTCCTTGTTCCGCTTGGCCCGTTCCTTGAGCAGTTCAAGCAGGCCATCGCGGGTCAGCTGGTCTCCTTCCACCACCATCCCCCCGTCGGCTTTCACGTGGATGACGAGTTCGTCCTTCTCCAGCGCGGCGTCATCGGGCACAGACGGCACCGCGACTTTCAACTCCGTCTCCGCGGCCAGAAAGTCTCGCAGCTTTGCCAGTTCTTCCACAGACCCCTCCAGTTTCGCCACCCGCTCCGCAAGCTCTTCGACGGTCGGCCCGGCGATGGCAGACGGCCGCGCAAATTTTTTTCTGTAAAAGTGTCTGAATGAGGACCGGGAAGCTGAAGGCTGCTGGTTGGTTCAGAGGCTTGGTGTTTTGGTTTCTGGCTGGAGGTAGACTTTGCCGGTTT
>JAIXPW010000244.1 GCA_027485995.1 Verrucomicrobiaceae bacterium | reverse complement strand
TGGGTTTTCTCGTCGGAGTGAATCTTGAACTCGCGCCAGTGCTTGATGCGTTCGGTCGGGGCGGCCTCCGCATCGGTGACGCGGTCCACTTCCATGAATCCTGTTGGTTTGCCCATTTTTCTTAAAGTTTGAAGTGTTCAGTTTTCAGTGTTCAGGAAGAAGGCTTCAGGGTTCGAACGAAAGTTGCTGTGTCGCTTGAAACTGAAAACTTGATCCTTGAACCTTCTCGATCAGTTCCCTCCGACCCGTGCGAGGTCCTTGAGGTTTTCCTCGAAGGCGGCCATCGCGGCTTCGTCGCCTGTTAGGCCCTGCTCTTCGACGCGCTTGAAGGCTTCCAGCATGCGCTCGTAGTCGCGTGGCAGGACCTTGAAAAACTTCGGCAGCTCGGCATCCCAGTTTTCTAACAGGAACTTCGCGCGGGCCGAACCGGTGTAGCCGGCGTGGCGTTCGATCGCACCCTTGAGCGTGCTGATGTCGGCATCGCTGCACTCGATGAGGCGGTAGAGATTCACCATCTCATGGTTGAGTCGCTTCTCGAACTGGCCATCGATGTCGTAAACATAGGCGACACCGCCGGACATGCCCGCCGCGAAATTGCGGCCGGTTTCACCGAGGACGATCACCTGGCCGCCGGTCATGTATTCGCAGCCGTGGTCGCCGACACCTTCAACGATGGCATGAGCGCCGGAGTTGCGGACACAGAAGCGTTCACCGGCGATGCCGTTAAAGTAGGCCTCGCCGCTGGTCGCTCCGTAGAGGGCGACGTTGCCGATGAGGATGTTGTCCTCGGCCTTGAAGCGGGCTCCGGCGGTCGGGTAAATGATCACCTTGGCTCCGGAGAGGCCTTTGCCGACATAGTCGTTGGCGTCGCCCTCGAGTCGGAAGGTCATGCCAGGTGGCGTGAAGGCGGCGAAGGACTGGCCTGCGCTGCCGGTGAACTTGAGGTCGATGGTGTCTTCCGGAAGTCCCTTGGCTCCGTATTTCAGCGAGATCTCGCTACCGGTGATCGTGCCGACGACTCGGTTGACATTGATGATCGGAAGCTCGGCCTTGACCTTTTCACCGCGCTCGATGGCCGGGGCGCAGATCTTGAGCAGGTGGGTGTTGTCGAGGGCGGCATCGAGTCCGTGGTCCTGATCGATCTGATGATAGGCACCAACGTTCTCGCCGACATCCGGCTTGTGGAAGATGGCGGTGAGATCGACTCCCTTGGCCTTCCAGTGTTCGGTGGCTTCGCGGGTGTCGAGGCACTCCACCTTGCCGACCATTTCATTGATCGTGCGGAAGCCCAGCTCGGCCATGATCTCGCGGAGCTCCATGGCGATGAAGGTCATGAAATTCACGACGTGCTCCGGCTTGCCCTCGAAGTTCTTGCGGAGCTCTGGGTCCTGGGTGGCGATGCCGACCGGGCAGGTGTTCTTCTGACAGACGCGCATCATCAAGCAGCCGACCGTCACCAGCGGCGCGGTGGCGAAGCCGTATTCCTCGGCACCGAGAAGGGTGGCGATGGCGACATCGCGACCGGTCTTGAGCTGGCCATCAGTCTCGACGATCACGCGGCTGCGAAGGTCGTTGAGGAGGAGGATCTGGTTGGTCTCCGCAAGGCCGAGTTCCCAAGGAGCTCCGGCGTTGAAGATCGAGGACGATGGGGACGCTCCCGTGCCTCCATCGTGACCGGCGATCAGGATCACGTCGGCGTGGGCCTTGGCGACACCAGCGGCGATCGTGCCGACTCCGACTTCCGCCACGAGCTTCACATTGATGCGGGCGCGTGGGTTGGAATTCTTGAGGTCGTGGATGAGCTCCGAAAGGTCTTCGATCGAGTAGATGTCGTGGTGCGGAGGAGGGGAAACGAGTCCCACGCCCGGAGTCGAGTAGCGAACCTTGGCGATCCAGGGATAGACCTTGGAGCCGGGAAGCTCACCGCCTTCACCGGGCTTCGCGCCCTGCGAGATCTTGATCTGGATTTCGTCGGCGTTGACGAGGTATTCGCCGGTGACCCCGAAGCGACCTGAAGCGACCTGCTTGATGGCGGAGCGCTTGCTGTCGCCGTTCGGCATCGGGACGAAACGGGACGGATCTTCGCCGCCTTCGCCGGTGTTCGACTTGCCGCCGATGCGGTTCATCGCGATGGCGAGGGTTTCGTGGGCCTCCTGCGAGATCGAGCCGTAGGACATGGCCCCGGTCTTGAAGCGCTTGGTGATCTGCTCGACGGTCTCGACCTCCTCAAGAGGCACCGGCGGGCGGTTGCTCTTGAACTTCATCAGGCCGCGAAGCGTGGAGAGGTTCTCGCTCTGGTCGTTCACCTTCTTGGCATACTGCTTGAAGATATCATAACTGCCGGTGCGGGTGGACTTCTGAAGAAGGTGGATGGTTTCCGGATTGAAGAGGTGGAACTCTCCGTCACTGCGCCACTGATAGACGCCACCGGTGTCGAGGGCTGCTTCCTCGGACTCGATGTGGCGATCCGGGAAGGCCTCGCGGTGACGAATGAGCGCCTCTTCGGCGACCTGATCGAGATCGGATCCCTCGCAACGGCTTGAGGTGCCGCAGAAGAACTTGTTCACCAGGTCGGTGCTGAGACCGATGGTTTCGAAAATCTGTGCACCGCGATAGGAAGCGACGGTGGAGATGCCCATCTTCGCCATGGTCTTGACCACGCCCTTGATCGAGCCCTTGAGGAAGTTGTAGACCGCCTTGTCGAAGTCGATGGCGAGCATGTCGTCCTTGATCATCTTATGGATCGACTCGAACGCCATGTAGGGATTGATGACGTCCGCGCCATAGCCGATGAGGGTCGAGAAGTGATGAACCTCGCGGGCCTCACCGGTTTCCAGGATGATGGAAACGAGGGTGCGGGTGCCTTTTCCGACGAGATAATGGTGGATGCCGCCCATCAGCAGGAGCGTCGGGATCGCGGCGTTGGCCTTGTCGATGTTTCGATCGGAAAGGATCAGCAGGTTGCAGCCATCGGCGATCGCCTGGTCGGCTTTCTTGCAGATGGCTTCGAAGGCGGACTCGAGTCCCTCGCCACCTTTGTCGGCGGGGAAGAGGGCGTCGATGGTGGCCGATTTGAATCCGTCCGCATCGATTTCACGAAGCTGGGCGAGCGCCTTGTTGTCGATCAGCGGGCTGTCGAGGCGGATCATGCGGCAGCTCTTCGGTCCGGGTGCGAGCAGGTTGCCTTCCGAGCCGATGAAGGTCTCGGTGGAGGTAACCAGCTCCTCGCGGATGCAGTCGAGGGCCGGGTTGGTGACCTGGGCGAAGATCTGCTTGAAGTAATGGTAGAGGTGCTTCGGCTTCTGGGAAAGTACGGCGAGTGGCGTATCATTTCCCATCGACGAGATCGGCTGGACTCCGGTGGAAGCCGTGGGTCCGAGGAGCATGCGGAGATCCTCGTAGGTGTAGCCGAAGGCGAGCTGGCGGGCGACGATGCGGTCCTCCTCGACGGTCTTCGCGGCCTTGGGAGCCGGAAGGTCCTTGAGGGTGATCCGGTTTTCCGCGAGCCACTGCTGGTAGGGCTTGGCGGAATAGACGCGCTTCTTGACCTCTTCATCGGGAACGATCCGGCCTTCCTTCATGTCCACGAGGAACATGCGACCGGGGCGGAGGCGTCCCTTTTCAACGATCGACTTCGGATCAAGATCGGGCACGACACCGACTTCCGACGCCATGATGACGAGGTCGTCGTCTGTAACGTAGTAGCGGCTCGGGCGGAGGCCGTTGCGGTCGAGCACGGCACCGATCTGCTGGCCGTCGGAGAAAGTGATCGAAGCCGGGCCGTCCCAGGGCTCCATGAGGCAGGCGTGGTATTCGTAGAAGGCCTTCTTTTCCTCATCCATGGTGGTGTGACGCTCCCAAGGCTCAGGGATCATCATCATCATGGCATGCACCAGGTCATAGCCGCCGTAGTGCATGAACTCGAGGGCGTTGTCGAAACGGGCGGAGTCCGAACCGTCCTCGATGATGATCGGGAACAGGTTCTCGATTTCGGTGCCGAAAAGGTCCGACTGACAAAGCGCCTGGCGCGCCTTCATGAAGTTGGCATTTCCCATGACCGTGTTGATCTCGCCGTTGTGGGCGATGAAGCGGTTGGGATGGGCGCGCGACCAGCTCGGGAAGGTGTTCGTCGAGAAGCGGGTGTGCATCAGGGCCAGGGCCGACTCGAAGTCCGGGTCGTGCAGGTCCGGGAAATAGGTCGAGAGCTGGCAGGGTGTGAGCATGCCCTTGTAAACCATCGTCCGGGCGGAAAGACCGGTCACGTAGTGGTAATCGGCTCCCGGGAAGGTGTTGCCCTTGTTGCCATGGACGTCGCGGAACTGGTTCGGAATCTCGTTGCGGCGAATCCAGGCCCCCACGCGCTTGCGGATGACGTAGAGCTTCCGCTCGAAGTCCATCGGGTCGGTGATGTCGTCGCTTTTACCGATGAAGACCTGCTTGATGGTCGGCTCGTAGCGACCGGAAGTCTTGCCGAGGATCTCGCTCTTCACGGGAACCGTGCGCCAGCCGAGGAACTTCTGACCTTCGTCGCGGATGACGAGTTCGAAGACCTGCATCGCGACTTCGCGGACGGCGGGCTCGGGAGAAAAGAAGATGCAGCCGGAGCCATACTCGCCTTCGGGTGGCAGGGTGACGCCCTTCTTCGCCATCTCGCGGCGGAGGAATTTGTCGGGCATCTGGACGAAAATGCCTGCACCGTCGCCGGTCGCCGGGTCCGAGCCACTGGCACCGCGATGGTCCATGTGCTCGTTCATCGTCAGGGTCTTCACGATGATGTCGTGGGAACGTTTGCCTTTCAGGTGGGCGATGAATCCGACGCCGCAGGCGTCCTTCTCACGTGAGGGGTGCCAAAGGCCTTGCGGTTCAGGCCAGCCAAAAGGGGACTTCTGCGGTGATGACATGGGATTGGGTGGGAGAGTCGATGGAAAATAGTGGGGTCGGGTGACCATTCAAGGTCCCCGCGTGGAATCTAAGGGTGAAAACCGATCGCTTTTTCCGGAGCAAGCGAGCAACGGATGGCAAGCACAGATGAAATCAGGCCGGAAACGAGGAAACCTAAGGGGCGCGAAGGATTCCTTTCAAAAACCTCGGGATCAAGTCTTGATTCGCGGGAAACCTTTCTTACTGGGGCTGATCGGCACTTTTCAACTGGATGTCCCCGATTTCCACGTGCGGCGGAGCTTCCAGAATCGAAAGGACACATCGTGCAACATCCACAGCCTCAAGCATCTTCATGTGGGCACGGATGCCCTTGAGAGTGTCTTCACGCCCCATGAAGTAGGTTTCAAGCAGAGGGGTATCGACAAACCCAGGCGACACACAGGCCACCTGGACCTTTGAGCTGCTTGCTTTCAACTCCAGCCGCAGGGCGTCGGTGATCGCCCGGACTGCGAATTTGGTGGGGGAGTAGAAGCCGCCGGTAGGAGGGACGCGATGACCACTCATCGAGGAAATGTTCACGATCCGTCCGCCCTGGACCGGAAAATGCCTGAGGGATAGCTGCGAACAAAGCGCCAGAGCGGCCACGTTGACCCGCCACATTTCCTCCCAGTCGGCGGGATTTCCGTCGGAAATGCGGGCCAGATGCGCGACGCCGGCCGAGTTCACCAGGGCGTCGATCCGACCCAGACTCTGGAAAATGGCGAGGATGTCCTCATGGCTGGTGAGATCCGCTTGGATTGGGAAAACCTCCTCGGGCAGGGCGGAAGGACGCCGGGTCACGCCAAGGACATTGGCTCCACGTTCGAGGAGCAGTTCGCAGAGTGAAAGGCCGATGCCGCTGGAGGCACCGGTAACGAGGATGGTTTGGCCTTGAACGGGAGACATGGAGGTCAGGACGGCTGCGCCCCACTCGTGGCTCCAAACAGTTGACCGAGGTCCGGGAGGTCAGCGGCGGAGTGGGCGGGTTGCGCGGACACGATCCTGCCATTCCTGAAAAGAAATGCACCAGGCATTTGCAGGCCATCGCCAGCCAGGTGGCCGACTCCACAACCTTTGAAGACGGCAACGGCCCCTCTCCACCAAACCCGAGGGCCGAACAGCTCCAGAAATCCGCCTTTTCCAAGTCCGAACGCCCGATAAAGCTCGCAACGCGGATCGGCGATCCGTGCCACGCCACTCCGTTCGCCGAGGTAGGTGGTTTCCCGGCCGTTCTGGAGCATGTGGACCAGCACGAGCCGCGATCCGTGTTGATCGGCCTCGGCCTGCAGACTTTGGAGACCCCGCAGGATCTGACGGGTGAAAGTGCAGCCGAAATGACGGAGGAACACCAGCACCAGAGTCTTGTCACGTGAGGCCTCGGACAATGTCTCTCCGGATGAGAGTCGATAGTCGTTCGAGGCCTCTTCGATGCTCAGCGGAGTCTGCCGCGTCGGGCGGATGCCGATATGAGCCTTGATCGTTGACCAAAGGATCATCGACAGGGGCACCCACCAGACCAGATCGTCCACTGCCAGAATCCAACAGGCCCGCTGCGGAATCTCACCATTGGCGAAGGCCATGGCTCCGCCCACGATCGTCAGGGTGGACTTCAAAAAGGCCGCCAGCACCACGGGCCAGTGCTTCACCGGCGAACGCGCCGCCACCAGCAGCCCGACCCCGATGGCTGCGGAAACCAGTCCCATCGCCCGCCACAACATGGGGTGGTTCGGTCTCGCGATCCCCGACCAGTCGAACCACTGGTAGGGCCAGGCGTTGGCCCAGATTCCGAAGGCCAAATGATACAGCCCGACCAGCACCAAGGTCATTTTCATCCATCTCGGCGTGTCACAGAATCCGTCCCGGCAATCAAAAGGCATGCGTGATCCTAGACGGCATTTCGCAACGCGCAACCGGCAGAGTGGCCTCTTAAAAGCCGGACTGCAGAAACTGTGAATTCACAAACTGCTCGACCAAGGAGAGTCCGCAGGTCGACATTTCGGAAACAGGGAAAAGGCAAGTCGGGGTCGACCCGATCCGTTCGAGAGCGCGGCGGCAAGCGCTGGTGTTGCTGATTTTTCTCAAAAGCTTCAGTTCCTTGATGAGAGCCCGCTCGGTCACGCGGCCTTCCTTCACTTCCTCGACCAGCATCATCAGGTAACTCGGAAGAATCAGACTCAGCATCCGCACATGTCGTTCGTCCTGTCGGTCCGCTTGCGGCAGTCCAATGAGGCAATGGCACTTGCTGAGGAAAAGGTGGAGGGGGTCGATGACGCGGACGCCGCTGAATACCGGAGCTCTCAGCTTCAGCCTCGAAAGTTGATCGGCTGGGATTCCATAGATTGCCGGCAAAAAATCCACGCGTCGCAGGGGGGAGCTGCTTAAAGTTAGAATTCCCAGTTGGCCGTCAACCGGTGAGCTTCCGATTGCGAGTCTTCTACCTTCGCTTGCCTTGAGGTGCTCCCACAACTTCCCGCTGAGCCACACATCACAATCCTTTGAGGTGAACGGCCTCAGTGACCGCAAGTCACCGGATCGTTCTGAGAAGTCAAAACTTTCAGCCCAGAAATTGACCGCCTGGCCTCCAATCAAGAACTGCTCAGAAGACTGCTTTTCCAGGCTCCGCAGGAACTCGATGTAGTCCTTGATGCCAGAAACGGAATCACTCACTTGCCGATCACGTCTGCCAGGTTCGAGAAGGAGCCATTCTTGAAATACCCTTCGGGAAAAATCGAATTCTCCCGCTGAATGACCTCAGGGCTCTCTCCCTTTGCCAATCGCTCACGATCCTCCCGGCGCGATGCCTTCTTGGCTGCATCTCGTGAAGCTCGATTGACGCTTTCGGGAATCTCCATCGTTCGCTATGGCGGAAAGCTAGGCAAAATCCCACTGGCTGTCAAACCGCCAGCAAGCGCCCGGAAATTTCACAACAACTTCATCCATTCCTTGAATGACCGGAGCAGCTTCCAGGGATGAGTTCCTCCATGGATCGCCCCAACCTGCCCAACACTTCAATCGTGAACCGTCGCACGATGCTGAAACTCCTCACGGCCGGAGCACTTGGATCGTTGATGGATGCCTTTGTGATCGAGCCTGCGTATCTGTCCGTCACCCGACGCGATGTGACCTGCCCACAACTGCCTGCCGGACTCGATGGCCTGAAGGTCGCCCTGCTGTCTGACTTCCATTTTCGCCCCGATCAGGATGCGAATCTCATGGACAAGGTGGTGGAGCAGGTGAGGACCGAAAAGCCGGACCTCGTCCTGCTTGTCGGGGATTACATGAGCGGCGATCCACGGGTGGTTCCTCCCTTGCTGAAGAAATTGGAGAAACTGCAGGCCACCCAGGGGGTCTTCGCGGTCATGGGAAATCACGATGGCTGGGCAGGGAGCCGGACGGTGGTCAGGCGGCAGTTCGAGAAGGCCGGGATTTCGTTCATGATCAACCAGCATAGCCTCCTGAACATCCGCGGAGAAGCGCTCGCCGTCGCAGGAACCGACTTTGTCTGGCTCGGCAAGCCGGATCCTGTTGCCACGCTTGGAAAGATACCCGGCAAGGTGCCGGTCATCGCCCTCGTCCACGAGCCCGACTACTTCGATACCATGATCTCCCAACGCGAAGTCATGCTTCAAGTTTCAGGCCACAGCCATGGCGGGCAATGCCAGGTCCCGATCATCGGCTACGCGCCCAAGACTGTGAGATATGGCAAAAAGTATGTCGAAGGCCACTTCGCGAGCGGCGGCTCCAATCTCTTCGTTACGCGAGGCGTCGGAACGACCGGGCCACGGGTCCGATTCGCATGCCCACCAGAGCTGGCGATGCTGAACTTGCGCGTGCCGCAGCAAGCCTGAGGTGCCGCTCCACACGGGTGTGCGACTCGTTTCCCTTGCCACGAGGTCTCCGGGCTGGCTTATGAAAGGCGTGCCGAAACGCTTGAAACATCCTGCCTGGCGGGCCTTGTCGGTTCTGCTCGTGTTTGTGGCAGGTTACTGGGTCGGCGGCATCCTCAGGCAATCGGGTTCGGATGCTCGATCCTCCCGTGTTGAAAACTCGGTTGATAAGAAATCCACGATGAACCATCGGTCCACTGACGAACGAAAGCGTTCGACCCGCGCTCCACTCGAACCGGACGATTTCATTCAACTCAGCCGAGCCCGGTGGTCAAAGCTGATCCGCAATCCGCAATTGGTGAACGTTTCCCTACTCGATTGCCTTCCGGAAATCAGACCCGCGAATGGAGGAGTGGGCGAATTCCTTGGCGGCATCGCCACCACCAGAATCGTCAGCGGAGGTTTCACAAGAAGCCTTCCAAAACCCGAACTCTACGACCATGCGAACTTCTTCGGCTGGAGCGAGGAGCAGACCGAGCGCGTATGCGGGCTCCTGCTTGATTATGGAAGGCTTCTCGCAGACGCCGAAAAGAAGGGTGCCTTCGTCGACTACCCAGAGCCCGGCCGCATCCGTTTCGATTTCTCGGCAAGTCGGGCCGCGCGAAATGAACTGACCGAGCGCTTGAAATCTCAGCTCGTCCAGGTTCTCGGTGAGAGGGATGCGGAGCGCTTCGAGCGATTGTCGAGAATGGAAGGACTGGGAAGGGCGCTCCCTGACGACTATGTCATCAGCTCCAAGATCACAGGGAGAAGCCTGGATATCGAGGCTCCAGGTTTGCCGGTTTCAGGCATCTATGTGCAGCCAAACGAACCGATCCACATCAATGCGTCATCCATCTCCTACATGGACCGCCGGATCCGCCATCTGGGTTTGTCGATCGACTGGCTTCGTTTGGATCCGCGCTCCGAACCCGCATCTTCCAACCAGCGATGAAAGTAATACTCGTTCTCATGTTCGGCTTGGGAGTTGTCCTCGGTTATCTAAGGACCGCGGATGATTCAGACGACGTTGGAGGTCGTCCACAGCGCTCGGAGGCAAGATCCTCCCGACTGATTCCCGGTTCTCCTGAGTCATCCGCCGATTCGTCAAGCCGTCGAACGGATGCCTTGTCACCGGATCTACACAGGCGCTTGGGAGAGCTTGTCGAATCTGGAACCTCGACGGCCTTGTCTGCGGACCAGTTCTTCACCCGAGATGGCAATCATCACCAATCGGGCTTCGAGAAGCTTTGCGAATGGGCGACTCTGGATGGGAAAGAGAAGGTGGCGCTTTCCAAGATCCTCAGGGAATGCGCCGATGAGCGCAGGCGGTGGGAGAAAAAGAACGTGAAGGTGAAGCTCGTGGCTCCCGGCAAGTGGACGCTGGAGTTTCCAGGCGATCAAGGGCGGCCAATGCGCGAGTTGAGGAGACGGCTTCAGGAAACCTTCGATCTTGAAACAGCGGAGGCGATTGAAGCCGGAGGTGACCTGGAGAACTTCTTCGGCTTTGAACGCTGGGCTCCAGAATTCACGCATGGGACTGTGTCTGTCATTTCCAGTCGCAAGAATGATGGAGCCATGGATCCCCAAGGGCAGACCCTCTGCATTGACGGGAGCTACGAAAACAACGGATTCTCTGGGCAGGCAAAAGTTGATGCCTACATGAACGATGTCATGATTGATCGACTGACGTGTCTGTTAGGGAGCCATCAGGAAGTGCTCGATCAAGCCTCGGAGGCAAGTCGCGGTCCTTCTGGAAAGTGAGCCTCGGAGCTTGAAGCTCCGGAGACGAACTGGAGCGAGGACGCTCCAGCCGCGGTTACTTCGTTCCGACCGGGATTGACGCGGCTTCGTGCTTCTCTTCAGCGGCTTCGAGGGCGGCGCGTTCCTTGGCGATGACGCGAACGAATTTTCCGGATGCATGACGCCAGTCCGCCAGCAAGGCCTTGGCGCGTGGACTGCCGGTCTTCTCGGCGTGCGCCTCGATCAAGCTCTTGAGCTCATCCAGGTCCGACTTCCTCACCAACGGCAGGGCCACCACCATTTCAGAGTTCACCCTTGAGAACGCACGGTCGTCGATGTCGTAGATGTAGGCCGTGCCTCCCGACATGCCTGCACCGAAGTTCTTGCCGGTTTTGCCGAGAATGACGACGGTGCCGTTCGTCATGTATTCGCAGCCGTGATCCCCACAGCCCTCAATGACGGCGGTGGCTCCGGAATTGCGGACCGCGAAGCGCTCACCGGCGCGACCGTTGAAGAAGGCCTTTCCACCGGTGGCTCCATAGAAACAGGTGTTGCCCGCGATGGTGTTGTTGCCGGCTTCGAACTTCGCGTCGTCGGAGACACGGATGATGATCTCGCCATCCGCCATGCCCTTGCCGACGTAGTCATTGGCCTCGCCGATGAGTTCGAGCTTCACACCCTTCACGAGGAAGCAACCGAACGACTGCCCCGCAGTGCCGCGGCAGGTGATGTGGATCGATCCGGCAGGCAGGCCACGGTCGCCATAGACCTCCGCGATGCGACCACTGAGGCGGGTGCCGATGTTGCGGTCGGTGTTGAGGACATCGTAGGAAAGCGAGATCGGCGGGCGATCAGGCAGTGTCAGAAGGGCATCGAGCGTTTCCTGAGAGACGGAGTCTGGGCCATACTCGGGAGTTACTGGCGCCGTGCGGTTGGAAACCGCCGCCACGAGGTCGGAGAGAATGGTGATGTCCAGGGCGGGCTTCGCAATGCCATCGTTGCGCTCCTGGGTGCAGATGCGGGAAACGGCAGTACCAACGGGTAGGGCGGAGGTCACGTCCTTGAGGATCGGGGAAAGGTCGAGCGAGTTCGCCTTCGGATGATCCGGGATCTGGCGCTGCTTCAGATACTGCGGGTGTCCGATGAGTTCATCCATCGTCCTCACGCCGAGATCCGCCATGACCTGGCGGGCCTCCTGGGCGACTCCGGTGAAGAAGTTGATCACCATTTCCGGCGTGCCCTTGAACTTGGCCCGGAACTTTGGATCGGTGGTGGCGATGCCGACCGGGCAGTTGTTGAGGTGGCACTTGCGGACATAGACGCAGCCCATGGCGATCATCGCGATCGTGCCGAAGTTGAACTGCTCGGCCCCGAGGATGGCGGCGATTACAACATCGCGACCGGTGCGCAGGCCGCCGTCGGTGCGGACGATCACGCGGTTGCGGAGATTGTTGAGCAGCAGGGTTTGCTGGGCCTCGGCGAGACCGAGCTCCCAGGAGGATCCAGCGTGCTTGGTCGAGGAAAGCGGGGAAGCTCCGGTGCCACCTTCGTGACCGGAGATCAGAATGTTGTCGGCCGAGGCCTTCGCCACACCGGCGGCGACCGTGCCGACTCCGGACTCTGCTACGAGCTTTACCGTAATTCGAGCGCGCGGATTCACCTCCTTGAGGTCGTGGATCAACTGTGCGAGGTCCTCGATGCTATAAATGTCATGATGCGGCGGCGGTGAAATCAACTGCACTCCCGGCTGGGTGTTGCGGAGCCGTGCGATGAGCGCGTTGACCTTGTGGCCGGGCAACTGTCCGCCCTCACCGGGCTTCGCGCCTTGGGCCATCTTGATTTCCAGCTCGCCGGCATTGACCAGATAGTTCGCGGAAACTCCGAAGCGTCCCGAGGCGATCTGCTTGATGTAGGAACGGGCGAGGTCACCGTTCGGGTAGGGCTTGTAGCGGATGGTGTCTTCTCCGCCCTCACCGGAGTCCGACTTTCCACCGATGCGGTTCATCGCAATCGCGAGGGTTTCATGGGCTTCCGGAGAAAGCGCGCCAAGGGACATCGCGGCAGTGGTGAAGCGCTTGCGGATCGACTCGACGGACTCAACCTCATTGATCGGAATCGCTCCACTCAAGGCGGGCACGAACTCGAACAGATCCTTGATCGCGACCGGTGAGGTTTCGAGTGTGAGCTTCACATACTCATCGTAGTCCTCGGCCTTGCCCGACTTCACGAAGGTGTGGAAGTTCCTGATCACCTCGGTGGTCAGCGCGTGGCGTTCGCCGGCCTTGCGGTAGCGGTTGTAGCCTGGATCGCCAAGATTGAGGGTTTCTCCGGCAGACACCTCGGAAAGGAAGGCGGCCGTGTGACGGATCAGTGACTCTTTCGCAATCTGCTCGAAGCCGATCCCGCCAATCTTCGAGGAGACACCAGTGAAGGCGAAATCAATCACCTCGTGACCGATGCCGACTGCTTCGAAAGTCTGCGCACCTTGATAGGAGTTGAGCACGCTGATGCCCATCTTCGACATGATCTTGAGCAGGCCCTTCTCCAACGCCTTTCGATACTGGGTCATCGCCTTTTCCGAAGTCGTGTCCGACTTGCCGGTCTTTGCGATTTCCAAGGCTACGAGTTGGCGTACTGTGGCATAGCCAAGATACGGGCAGACGGCGGTCGCTCCGAAACCGAAGCAGCAGGCCACCTGATGCACGTCACGCGCTTCACCAGTCTCGATCACGACCGACGCACGAAGGCGCTTGCGGGCACGGTGCAGGAAATGGTGGACCGTGCCGATGGCCAGCGCGCTCGGGATCGGCACGCGGGTGGCGGAAGTGGCGCGGTCGGAAAGGATGAGAATGTTGAAGCCCTCATCAACCGCCTTTTCGGCTTCGGCACAAAGCTCATCGAGCCTCGGCTTCAGTCCTGCGGTGCCGCCCGCTGCGGGCCAGGTGATGTCAAGCACCTTGGCCGGGAAGCCATGCACACCAAGATGTTTGATCTTTTCCAGCTCGTGCTCGAACAGGATCGCGGACTCCAGGTTGATAATCCGGCAATGTTCCGGCGTTTCCTTGAGCAGGTTTCTCTCCGGCCCCAGACCGGCCGAGATCGACATCACTGCCCATTCGCGGATCGGATCGATCGGCGGGTTGGTGACCTGCGCGAAGAGCTGCTTGAAGTAGGTGTAGAGCAGACGGGGGTAGTGCGAAAGTACGGCGAGCGGCGTATCATCGCCCATCGAGAAGACCGCTTCCTGCGCGCCCTTCATCATCGGCGGGAACACCATCTCCAGCTCCTCGCTGGAAATCCCGTGAGCCACCTGCTGCCGGGAAAGTTCCAGTGGCGAGTAGTCGATGTCCGGCTTGTGCGCTTCCGGCGAAACGAACTTGCGAAGCTCAAGACGGTTCTCGTCGATCCAGCGACCATACGGCTGCTTGCTGGCGAGCTCCTCCTTGATCTCGCGATCATACTTCAACTCACCGGTGATGGTATTGGCGGAAAGCATCTGTCCGGGACCGAGCCGACCCTTGCGGACCACCGTGGCGTCATCAATCACCACCGCACCCGCTTCCGAGCCGATGTAGAGCAGTCCGCCGTCGGTGAGCTTGTAGCGCGAGGGGCGGAGTCCATTGCGGTCGAGCGAGGCACAGAGCTTCGTGCCGTCGGTGTAAACCAGCCCGGCGGGGCCGTCCCACGGCTCCGAGAACGAGCGGATGTATTGATAGAAGGCGCGGACGTTTTCCGAAATCTCCTCATCATTCCGGTAGGCGGGCGGCACCAGCATGCACATCGCATGCTCCAGCGGACGGCCGGAAAGGACCAGTAATTCCAGGGCATGATCGAGCGAGGCCGAGTCGGACTCTCCATGTCGGATCAGGTCCTTCACCAGATCGATCTCATCGCCCCAGACATCGGATTCAAAAAACTCCTCGCGCGAGGTCATCCAGTTGCGGTTGCCCTCGACGGTGTTGATCTCGCCGTTGTGGCACATCATCCGGAACGGCTGGCCGAGCGGCCAAGCGGGGAAAGTGTTGGTCGAGAAACGCTGGTGGTAGAGAGAGATCGCGACCTCGTAATCCGAGTTCTGGAGGTCGAGGTAAAAGCCCCTGAGGGCCGCAGGCATCGCCAGCGCCTTGTAGGAAATCAGGCGGCTCGAGAACGACGGGATGTAGAACGGATTGAACGGCTTGGTGAGCTTTTCGATTTCTCGACGACAAAGATAGAGCTGCCGCTCGAAATGATCCGGATCTGAGCCCGCTGGCTTCAGCATCAGCAGGTGCTCGATGTGGGGTCGTGTGCTCGCGGCTAGTTTTCCCAGAGCATCGAGGTCCACCGGCACTTCCCGCCAGCCGAGAATCGTGATGCCACGCCTGGTGGTGACAGCGGTGACGATCGACTTGATCTCGTCGATTGCCTTCGAGTTCTCGTTCGGGAAAAAGAACACCCCGACAGCCAGATCTGAATCCTCCACGAGCGTGTGACCGAGGGCGGAGGCGGCCTTGCGGAAAAGCGGGTAGGGGATCTGGGTCAGTACGCCCGACCCATCGCCCGTCTTCATGTCGGCATCCACCGCGCCGCGATGAGTCATGTTGCAGACCGAGGTCAGGGCGAAATCGATCACCTGATGGGATCTTTTTCCATTCAGCAGGGCGACCGCCCCCATGCCGCAGTTGTCGTGTTCCTGGGAAAGCTGGTGAAGGGAACCTGGAACCAGCGGCGTGCTCGGGTGGTAGAACGAATTCATTGAGGCATTCAAAATCAGCAACTTGAGGC
>JAIXPW010000019.1 GCA_027485995.1 Verrucomicrobiaceae bacterium | reverse complement strand
CAACCCCGGGCAGCGCGAAAACTGCCAGGCATTGGTCCCGCCGCGGAACAGGGGTGGCGACTTCGGATCGAGCGCTTCGACGGTGAGATCCGCAAGCCCGCTGAGCGAGTGGCCGCCCGAATACTCGCCCGGCCCGATCTTGAGCGTGTCGCCGGATTTCAACGTTCCGAGCGCGGTCTTCAGTTCCGCCTGGGTTTTGACCACCAAGGTCTCGGCCGCGAGTGGGACGATCAATAGAAATGCCAGGAGAGAGCGCATCCGGGGAATACCGGTGGCGGCGGTCGATTGTTGCGGGGATCGGGGACTGGGGTAAGTCCGCGCATTTCAATATTCCCGGAGTCCCGCAACCCAAAGTCCCCTCTTTGACACCCCCTCCTCAAGCTTTTCAACTGGCAAGATTTCCCAATACCCTCCCGACGTGAACCGCCTTCTCTCCATGAGCCTCCAGGTGCTTGCCGCCGTCGCTGCACTCACGCTCCTGTCCTGCGGCGACTACGTGCAAGGGGTCAGCCCGGAGGGTCTGCAAGCCCGCGACATCAGGCCTAGGGCGCCAGAATCCGATCAGTCTTTAAGTTCGACTACCGAACGGATTTTAACTTTTCCAAGCGACTGCCGGAAGTTAGGTGTTGCCTTTTCTTGGAATTCAAATAATGAATCGTCTGCCTCTAGCATGGAAACTTTCAATATACTCAAGCGTCGCTTCATTAACTTAGATGGAGATCCAATTGTTGACCCTGCCCCCCACGTCATTCCGAGCACAGACACGTGGGACTGGATCGAAGGATACTCCGGTCGTTACGACTTTGGTCACGACGTGGCTTTCTTAAAAGATGGAAGAATTATCGCCTGCGGCAGTTATGCCGCAGGGGGAGAAGGTGAAGGAGTTGCATGGGTCGGGCAATTTAGCCCATCAGGCACACTCAGATGGTTTCGAACTTTCGACCAGAAAGATGCGTGGGACTCTGCCAATGGAATATCTTTAGCCAGCGACGGCGGTAGCTTCGTTGCAGGCTTCACTCAATTCGCCTCTAGGAATTCCGATGCTCACCGAGCATTTTTACTTAGATTGGATTCGGAAGGCAATTTGTTGTGGTCTAAGCGCTTAGGTCGAAATCCAAAAGAGATGCATACTTTTGATTCAGTAGTGTCATTAGATGATGGAGGTGCAGTTGTACTAGGATCTAACTTTCGCCAGTCTGGACCGAATGCGTGGTTGCTCCGATTTGGCCCAGACAGCTCGATCGTGTGGGAGCGTGAGATTCCAATTAAATCCTTGTTTGATTCATACGACCCGCAATCGGAATTTTTGTGCATGGGCCCAAATCGACTTTTATACTTCACAATAAGCAATGGCGACGTCGCTTGGCTATATGCATATGATTTAGATGGCCTTCTTGTCTGGCGGCATCGAAATGAAATGTCAAACTTTTCGTCATTTTCTGCTCGTGGTCTTGATTGTGACTTAGATGGAGTCACCTTAGTTGGTAACGCCAAGGCTTATCCTATTAAAAATATATTCTGGATTACAAGATTCGACCACGCGGGAAGGGAATTGTGGACGCGCACTTACAATGAGGATGGAGTCGAAATCGGGATCTCCGCTATGGCCTGCCTTGAGGGCGGTGGCACTTTGCTGACTGGATATAGCGGTGGTCCGTATGGCGGCTACAAAGGTTGGCTCGAAGTATTGGACAACCTCGGATCGGTTCGAGGACATCGAGAGGTTGCGATTGGGTATGAAAATGTGCTTCATTCAATCTGCCTTTCAACTGATAGCGTCTTTTGTGGAATAGGAATTTTTAGGCCAAAAGAAGATAGTCTGTCTCACATTTGGATGCATCGATCGACATTAGGTGAGATCTGCATTAGGTGAGATCTGAAAGCGGCGAAACATTTCTGGGTGCGGATGCTCGCTTAAAAGGGGCCAGTCCTCGCGTTTTAGCATCCGTATTTGTGGAAGCCGGTCGATGGCTGAGGTCCGCGCATTTCAACGTTTCCCGGAATCCGCTCCCAAAACTCCTATCTTTAAAATGACAATGGGACGCATCTTTTATTACATGTATTTCGTCATAATTTTTACTGATCCCTTTCTCCCATTTTTCTTGCCTTTTGGCAAGGTCAGGTCCGAGTGATTCGGCTTCACGGTGGTCAATCAATTGACCAGCCAAACACACATCATCGACAATAAAATCAGCCGGCCATTTCAATTCTGCCAATTAACTAAAACAGCAATGATTCCCAAAATTACAATCACCGAGAAAAGACAACCTATAAAGTTCGCAGTTTGCTGATCCATGCTGGTAGTAGACTTATAGCGCTTTGCCTCTAAGACTTTCCATTCGGCATCAAACAGTTTTGCAGGCATTAGGTTCTCCAATGCGCCGATTACTTGGAACTTTGCTTTGTTGAGAAGTCCGTAAGATTGGAGTGTGCGCTTCCAGTTATATGCTAGCGCGATACCAACCAAACCTAGGAAAACTCCTCCTGATGATGCCCATTTTATAGTGACTGCACTGACGCTGGAAACGAGCACCCCAATTCCTGCAAGCAAAGCAAAACTCGCAGATAGATAGAGGCTATTGACTGTCTGCCTTCGCGATACGAGGAGCTCGGAGCTCTGGACCATCAGATTATACTGATTCCATATCATATTCTGAGGTCGCCCCTGATCGCCTATCTCATGGTGACCAAATAAAGTTTTCGGCACCATTGCTTCAACGATTTGGCTGGCGAGGGAGGAGATATTCCAAGGTTGAATGACAATCGAGTGTTCATTGCAAATGCTGGGGAGTTCCACATTCCCATTTACTTTAGTTGCCAGGACGGGTTTACCCAACCTCCTTGCCTCACCGATTTCCCAGGCGACCGGCTCGCTGAGATAAGTTTCTCTCCCTACTACGCAAATGACCAAGATGCACTCTTCAAGAAGTGATCTAGCATGGGTCTTCCAATCGTCTTGAAAAGGGATGCGACTTGCCAAGTCCTCGAATGGGAGATTTGGAAGCCGATCCTTCAAAGCTGCTTTCAGCTCCTCTGTCTCTTTTTGATCATGAGTCCGGCAGCTAAAGAAGAGGTTGTATGACATGAGTATGCTCGATACCTTACGAACGATTGTAGGCTTGAAAAGAAAGAAAGCCTACTATGGTTCGAACCTTTTCCAGCAATTCTTCCAAGGCGACTGCTGGGTGGGGCACAACCTGGACACTCCCTCTACAGGCCAAAGCCGCTCGCGAATTGGCGGATTCTGCCTCAAAGCTTGCCTCCCACCCCGATTCTTCGCTATCCCGAACCTGCAGTGATAGGGGCAGTGATGCAATCCGCTCCTTGAGATCCGCCCCTACCTTTCCCTCATCTCCCTCCACCCCGCCCGTCAGGGCTCCTTCCACCGGTCCCTGAAAAAGCAATCACCTGGCATTCCCAACTCCCGCATCGTCTCAAAACCCTGATGCACTGAACTCATGAAACCCATCCCAACCGTCGCCCATTCCGCTGCAGCCTCGCATGGCCGCCGCTCATTCGTCTCCAGCATGCTGGCCTACCTCCTCGCGGCGGCAGGATTGGCGGTTTCCTACTCGGAGGCGGCCATCCTCTACACGAACAGCGGGGACATCACCGTCTCCAGCGGCAGCGACAGCATTTTTCTGGATCTCGACCACAATTCCGCCGGCCCGGATTACGCCAGCACCACGAGTTTCGCAGGATCTGACGTGCAGCTCTTTTTCCGCTTCGGGATCGCGGACAAGCCCAGTCTGGGAGGAAATGCCAATGGCGTCTCGGTGGGGAATTACATCTCCAAACTGAGCTCAGGAGATTTGATCTCAAGCGCCAGCCCAATGTCCTACGCGCTTCAAATGGATGGGGTGATCACTCCTTTCTTTGGTCCCGATGAAGCGACTCCAGCCTCTCCCTGGGATGGCGGCGGCGAGGGCTATCTGGGAATTTGGTGGAATGCACCCGGAGGCACTCGCTATGGCTGGGCGCAGGTCGCCTGGGATGACACCAGCAAGGCTCTGACCCTGAAAGATTTCGCCGTGGAGACCGAGGCGGGCGTCGCCATTCGGGCTGGAGATGTGGGGCTTGTACCCGAGCCCAGCCACTCGTTGCTGCTGGCCATTGGAATGGCGGGCACCCTGCTGCGCCGCAAGCGCCGGCTCCCCTCGCTCCAAGCCCGGCCGTATTGAAGGGAGTCGATCGTCCCGAGATTCAAGTGTCTGGCCTTTTCTCCTCGCCCCTCGCTGATGACCTTGAGCCACGGCTTTCGCTTCAATGCTTTTGGAGGGAGCGGCATCCCCGGAACTCGAGTCGGCGCGGGTGCCCGGTCTCGTGAAACGACGACGGCGTTTGCCATTCATCAGGGCATCGTCAGGCTCCATGCCCGGCGTGGAAACGCACGCACGCTTGAAGCCTCGCTGGATCAGGATGAACCGGGGCAATCGATTTGAAAGCGCCGCTCTGGGAACCCGAATCGATGCGGTTGCTTCGCGATCGCGAGGACCGCCTGCTCCGCGCCTTCCAACCGCTGCCTGACACCCTTTCCGTCCTTCGCTCGTTGCTCCGTCATGCCTATGAGAGCGTCCCGATGTATCGTGAGAAATACGATGCCGCGGGCTTCGATCCAGATCGTGTGGTGGGCATCGACGACCTGCGCCTGATCCCCCTGCTCACGAAGGACGAGCTGCGACAAGCCTCTCTCCAGCAACTGCGCAGCACCGCCTTCGACGGGAAGGCACGACTGATCGCCTCCTCAGGCTCAACTGGAATCCCGAGCCGGCTCTATCGGGACGAGGAATCGCTGTGGCGCATGACCGCCATGAACATGCGGGTTTACCGTGAGTGGTGCGGGGGAAAGCCGATCGAGGAGGGTCTCTACTTCATCGACTTCGCGCCGGACAGCATCGACTTTGCCCTTGGCGATCTGCTGCGCACCGTCGTTCTGGAGAGCTCCATCGCCTCGGTGCATGAACCTGCCGAAGCCCTGCTGGACCTGCTGCTTCAACAGCGTCCGCGTTTCATCTCATCGTATCCTTCCACGATGAGGAGCCTTGCCTTGAAAATGGAGCGGGAGGGAAGAACCTACGCCCGTCTGGAGATTCTGCATTGCACCTCCGAAGCGCTGGACGCCGCGACCCGGCGGTTGCTTCGAAGGGTTTTCCCCGGAGTGCGCATCGTGGAGACCTACACCTCCAGCGAGGGAGGCCTGATCGCCTGGCAGCGCCATGAAGGCGACGTGTTTCAAGTGAACCAAAGCTGTGTCATCCCCGAGATCATGCCGGACGGCACGGTGGTCATCACGGATCTCACGAACTTGTCCACGCCGATCATCCGTTACTCGGGCATGGGTGATCTCTGCGAGTGGGCGGATCAATCCAACGGCACTCTCACCGCGCTGCAAGGCCGCGTCTCCGATGTGCTCACCCTGAGGGATGGCACGGCAGTGTCGCCCTACGGGATGCTCAATGCCCTGGAGGACATCCGCGAGATTTCGCAGAGCCAGATTGTGCAGCACAGTGCTCAAGACCTGGAGGTCCGGGTGGTCAAGTCGAGTCTCGCAACCCTCGCCCCCGAGGAGGTCGCGAAAGCGCTGCCGCTGCCCTGCCGTGTGACCTTCGTGGAGTCCATTCCCACCCAACAAGGAGGCCACAAGACTCCTCGTGTGTTGAACCTCAGCGCTGGCAGCAAGCCCGGAGAAACGCCAGCAGCCGCGCGGCAACCGAGCAATGCATCATGGCTTTCAGACGTGCTTCGCGGATTCGGGCAGATGTTCCTTTGCAACAACGTCTGGAGCGGCCTGCTCATGCTGGCGGGCCTGGCCATCGTGTCACCGCAGCATGCCCTTTTGGGCGGTATCGGTGCCTTGTTGATGGGCTGGCTCGGTCAGCCGTGGTCCAGGAAATCAGGCCTGGCGGCAGTCAATGGCGCGCTGCTGGGTGGGGCTTGGTTGCTTTTCCCGGAGGTCGATTCCTGGCTCCAGCTCGCAATGACAATCGCCGGCTGCCTCTTCATGGCAGCGCTTCTCCGCGTCACCGGACGCAGGCTGGTGGTGTTCAGCCTTCCCAGCGCGCTCGCGCTGTCCGCCTCCCTGGCGGTGCTCATGATGACCGGCTGCTACACGAGGGATCAATGGTCTGGGTGGATGGCCCTCAAGGATGGGCGCAATGCCGAGGCGGCCCGACACTTTGAGGCGGCGCGTCCTACGACCATCCGGGCTCAAGCCTGGAGGCTCGACGGGCTTGGTTGGGCCCTGTATCGCCAGCGAAACGTGGCCGCTGCGGAGCAGTGCTTCGAACAGGCACTCCTCCTTCAACCGGGTCTGACGGATGCCAGCATCGGACTGGGCTGGTGCAAGGTTTCCTCAGGTCGTTTCGCGCAGGCCGACGCCGCATTCCGGGAAGTGATGATCGAAGCGCCGGCGGATGCTCACGAAGGTCTCGCCTGGATTGCGATGCTCACTCACCGTGATGACGAGGCGTCGAGATTGTTCGGTGAGGTGCGTCGCCATTTGCCTCTTCTCACCGAGCCCAATCGCGAAGGACTGCGCGGGTTGCCGGTTGCGAAGTCATTGCAGCGCACGGGCGCCAGGCAGATCGCCAGCTGGTGTTTGTTCCTGATCGCGATCCTGATTCATTCACGCCGATCCGCGTGGGTCGTGGCGGGCATGCTCGTGCTGGACTACTGCGCGGCGATGCTGTGGCCGGATTGGAGCTCAACCTTTTCCGATGTAGGCCTGCTGTACTGCCAGCTGCCTCTCAGCATTGCGCTTGGGGGGCTTTATGCCCGCTGGAGCGCGGGTTGGTTCATTGGTTCAAATGCGCTGCTCATTCTCGTCTGGCCCAGTCTTCACGAGTGGAGCCTTCAGAGCGGCTGGGCCATCAGCAGCCTTCCCTTCAACGTGATCCTCATCACCGCATTGGCGCTGATGCCCAAGCGCCTGCGCGTTCCCCTCGAGATCGCGATCACGACCCCGGAGAAGGTTCGGACGCAACTCTACAAAACGGAAATCGCACGCCGTGCCGGAGCGGAGCAGGAGGCCACCCAATCTTCCTGATCCACCTCGATTCCGGTCTTGCCGTAGCGGTCGGGGTCAGTCGGCGCATTTCAACATCCACCCTTCTACTCCCTGAATTTCCTTTGGGTCCGACCTTGCTCGATCTCCTCCATCGACCTGTTGAACCCACCCGTGCCAGGGCTCGGTCGCGGCCCGGGCCAGTCGCTCCTCCGGGGCACGCAGCAGGCCCGACGGGTCGCACTGGGCTCAGTTGCCATCTCGAGGCATCGCTCTTCTCCCTCCCGCCACTCCCAGCGGGCCCCACGATTGAAAACCTGCTCGCTATCTGAGCGGATTTGGAGTAAGACCAGTCATGGTCTCAAGGGATGGCCCACGGGTCAGCCACCGGCTCTCCCAACGGCCTTCATCTCAAAATCAAGTTTCCGGCTATCATCATCACTCGCCCACATCCTCACCCACGCCGCCCAACAACTCCCCTGCGCCGTCCCCGGAATCATACTCATTCCCGTTCCCGACCAGAGCCACCCCCGCCCAAACGATCGAACGCCCGGAGCAACCAGACGAGAAACAAACCGTGAAACAGAACGCGTAAGGGACAGGGAAGGATTTCCCGATCCGGGCTCCCGGGTCTCAAGTCCCGGCGCTCGGGTTTCCCTCCTTCGTTCCCTTGACCTCCATCTTTCATCCCAATCCGACGCTCAGCGCCCCCATGCTTTCCGAGCCCGCCGCCATCGCCTCCCGCCCCCTCGACGCCCCCGAGCGCCTCGACGCGCTCCGCCGCCTCGGTCTGATGGACTCGGCCGCAGAGGAAAACTTTGACCGCGTCTCCCGTCTTGCCGCCCGTCTCGTCGGTGCCCCCATCGCCCTGCTTTCCCTGGTGGATGAGCGCCGCCAGTTTTTCAAATCCGCCATCGGCCTCACCGGTCCCGTCGCCGAGGCCCGCCAGACTCCTCTAAGCCATTCCTTCTGCCAGCATGTCGTGACTTCCGGCGCCCCGCTCGTCATCCCGGACGCCAAAAGCAATCCCCTCGTCTGCGACAATCTCGCCATCCCCGAATTCGGCGTCGCCGCCTACCTTGGCTTCCCGATCCGCGACGAAAGCGGCAACGTCCTCGGCTCCTTCTGCGTCATTGATGGCAAGCCCCACGATTGGAGCGAGGCCGACATCGCCGTGCTCGATGATCTCTCCGCCCTCATCGTCACCGAGATCACCCTCCGCCAGCGCAATCTGGCCCTCAAGGAATCCATCGCCCGCGCCGATTCACTCACCCGCGCCGCCGAGGACGCCACCCGCGCCAAGACGGAGTTTCTCGCCAACATGTCCCACGAGATTCGCACGCCGATGAACGCGGTCATCGGCCTTTCCGAACTCCTGCTCGAGACCCCGCTCAATCCGGCCCAACGCGACCTCACCGACACCATCCACAGCGGCGGCACCACCCTCCTTGCCCTGGTCAACGACATCCTCGACTTCTCCAAGATCGAATCCGGCAAACTCGAACTCGAGCACACCCCGTTTGATCTCCGCTCCTGCGTCTCGAGCGCCGTTGAACTCAACCGCTCCACCGCCTCCCGCAAAGGCCTCTCGCTCGCCCTCGATTGCGACCACGATCTCCCTGCCATCATCCTCGGCGACAGCACCCGTCTGCGCCAGATCCTCGTCAACCTCATCAGCAACGCCGTCAAATTCACCGCCGACGGCGAAGTCAGAATCACTGTCAGGCAGAAAGCCTCCACCGGGCGCGGCAGTTCCAACCTCCTCCATTTCTCCATCCGCGACACCGGCATCGGCATCCCCGCCGACCGCCTCGACCGCCTCTTCAAAGCCTTCAGCCAGGTGGACACCTCCACCACCCGCCACTACGGCGGCACCGGCCTCGGACTCACCATCTGCCAGCGTCTCGTCACCTGCATGAACGGCCGCATCTGGGTCGAATCCGACCCCGCGACCGGCTCCGACTTCCAGTTCGAAATCCCCCTCAAGATCGCGCCCGCCACCCAAACCGATCCCGCCGGGGCCCCCGCCACCTCCGGCCTCGACAGCGAACTTGCGAAGCTCCACCCCCTGCGCATCCTCGTCGCCGAAGATCACCCGGTCAACCAGCGTGTCATCCGCCTCCTGCTCGCCCGCCTGGGCTACGACTGCACCATCGCGAACGACGGCCTCGCCGCCCTTGCCGCTACTGCCGCCCAGCCCTTCGATGTGATCCTGCTCGACGTCCAGATGCCCTTCCTCGACGGCTACCAAACCGCCTCCCGTCTGGTTGCGGAATACGACACCGACATCCGCCCTTGGATCGTCGCCATGACCGCCCACGCCTTCGCAGGAGATCGCGAGAAGTGCCTCGCCTTCGGCATGGACGACTACCTCACCAAACCCCTCTCCAACAAACCCCTCGCCGCCGCCCTGACCCACGCCGCCGCCCAACTCGCCCTCCGCCGCGGACCGGCGTTTCCTTAATCTTGGTCTTTTCTGTTGTTATCTCGCGCGAAGCACGTTCACTATCAATTCCGAGCCCTGGGAGTTACACATCGAGACTTCGAAATGGGTCCCGTGATTCAATCGTCGAACCATTTCCCATCCCGCTGATCGTCTCCATATCCATGGCTCGACCCATTCGATAGGAGGCTGCCAGAGCGGACGACCCTCCATCAGCGCGACCGTCGACAAGCCGAGCTTCGATTCATGAAGGGCGATCATGTCCCCGGTGACATTGTTTCCGGCACCCTCATGATCGGCAATCCCTTCGTTCAGATCGGACCTGCAAAGGGTCGGTGAATGGGCTTGGCGACCGTTGATTGCATGAGAAGTCGACGGCCCCCGTGAAAGCCCCCAGAGCCCGGAACCGTTGAGAGGGAATGTCCCTGAGGCCTGCCCGCCCCTTTTCCGCCGCCTTGTTGCTGGCTGCCGTTTTGGCGCTGACCGCCAGCCTTGCCTCCGCGAATCGTCCGCTGCTGCTCGCGAACTACTATTGCTGGTATCACAACGGCCAGCATCCGAAGCAACCCTTCCTGCACTGGACCTATCCCTCGTCCGAGACCAACGCGCTGGCGAAGAAGTCGCAGAGACCGGGCGAGCCCCCTCCTAACAGCGTGTTCCGTCCGCTGGCCGGACTCTACGACAGCGCGGACCCGAAGGTCGCCGAGTGGCATGTGCAACTGGCGAAGTCCGCGGGGATCGACGCCTTTCTCGTGGACTGGTGGGACACCCACAACCAGCTCGATCAGAACGTGGATCGCGGCATCGTGGCGGCAGCCCAGAAGCATGGCTTCAAGTTCGCATTGCTGGATGAGCGCGCGCAGTTTCACGAGAAGTTCGAGGACTACCAGGTGATGCTGGCGCGGGGCTTGAAGCGCTACAAGGACCACCCGGCCTACCTGCGGATCGAGGGGCGCCCGGTGGTGTATCTCTATCAGGTCGCCTCCAAGCCGGGCCTCACGGCGGCAGAGTTCCCGCAGTTGAAACAACACGTCGAGGCCGAGGTCGGGCCTGTTTACTGGATCGTGGATCAGATCGCCCACGATGCCAGTGCCGTCAAGGCCGGTGAGCTTGACCGCGAGAAGCGCATCCCCGCCGATTGGCTGGCCACGCCGGGCGTGGACAGCTTCGCGTTCTACAGCACGTTCTCGAATTTCAGGGCCCACGAGCATGAAGCCCTCGCGGGGAAATACCGCTACCTGACGAAGCTGGCCCACGATGCGGGAAAGAAGATGCTGCTGCCCGTTCATCCCGGTCATGACAACTCCCACTTCGTTGACAACCCCTACGTGATGCCGCGACGCGATGGCCAGACCCTGCGCGACTTCCTCCGAGCCGCCACCGAGGCCGGTGCGGACTTCATCATGGTCACGAGCTGGAATGAATGGCCGGAGTCCACCGTCATCGAACCTTCCGCCAACTGGCCGGACCCCTACCTCTATCTGAAAGTGCTGGCAGAGTGGAAAGGTGTGACCTTTGCGGTCCCACCGAGGCCGGCGGCGGGAAACTAGCGGATAAGTTCATGAAGGGCGGCAGACCGAGCGAATGAAGGCTTTGCGCATTTCCTGAAAGAAATTACCGAATCCGACAGTCACTACGAAGCGGTAAGGATTCGGGATTGAAGCCTTTCTGAAGGAATTCCTTCGATCCTGCTGGTTCCGTGGACTCCCTCAGATCCGCTCAGTCTCTTCAGAAGGTTTCCATTTTCAGATTGCCCCCAAACACCCATGAAACGCCCCCTCATTCTAACAGGCTCGACCGCGCTGGGCCTGCTTGTCCTGACCAGCGGACTGGGTGCCGAGCCATCGAAGCCCGCGACTCCGGACCCGGCCGCCAAGCGACCGAAGTTTTCCAGCAAGATCCACATCCCGGTCAAACTCGCCGCCGAGGTCACGCCCCTGCCACCTGCGGGTTACGAGAAGGTGTTTTCCGACGAGTTCGAAGGCGACAAGATCGACACGCAGAAGTGGGGCTTCCGCCTCGACAGCAAACTCCTCAGCACCCAGCGGCCGGAGAACGTCTCGGTGAAGGACGGCAGGCTCGAGATCGCCCTGCGCAAGGAATCGGTCGGCGACAAGGCCTACACCGCCGGGGGCGTCATCAGCCGCGAGAAGTTCGTCTATGGCTACTATGAGGCCCGTTTCAAGACCCCGCCTGCCGAGGGCTGGCACACCGCGTTCTGGGCCATGCGGAAACGCTTTCCCGAAGAGCCGAAGGGACCGAGTGCGCTGCTGGAGCTCGACTTCTGCGAGCAGGATGGCGGCGACCCGAATTTCTACAGCTTCGGCGTCATCAACCAATCCCGCTACCACCAGAGGAAGAACCACCAATCCTGGAACGCTGGCCGCTGGGTCATCGAGGATGCGCCCGACACCTCGACGTCGTTCAACGTCTGGGGCTGCGAGTTCACGCCTGAGATCACGCGCTTCTATTTCAATGGCCATCTAACAAAAGAGATCAGCTCCGCCGGATTTCCCCACGACGAGATGAACGTCTGGATGAGTGTCATCGCCAGCAACCTGAAGGGCGACCGCTGGGTGGACGACAGCAAGCTTCCGAACGTCGTTCAATGCGACTACATCCGCGTCTATCAGCATCCGAAGTATCGCGAGGCGGAAGCCGCGCTGCGCGCCGAGGTTCTTCGTCCGTTGCCTCCCCTGCCCCCGGTCAAAAAGAAGGACGCTCCCATTGGTCCGAGTCCCGAAGATCTCAATTGAAAACCAACCCATGATGTTATCCTCCCTGCGATCGATCCGCCTGCGGATTCCTGCGATCTTGAGCGCCCTGATGAGCCTGGTTTCGGCCGAGCCGGGGAGCACCGCGCAGACCGCCTTCCGCCCCGGGCAGCCGTGGCCGGACAGCGCGGGTGTCCACCTCAACGCGCATGGGTTCTGCGTCCTGGATTTCGAGGGCCGACACTACTGGTATGGCGCGCACAAGATCGAGGGCAAGACCGAGGACGAGAAGAACGAGGCGGGGGTCCGTTGTTATGTGAGCGATGATTTGATGAACTGGAAGGATCAGGGGCTGGTGCTCGATGTCTTCGAAAAGGGAGCCCACCCCGATCTGGCGGAGGCCTTCATCCTCGATCGACCCAAGGTGATCTATCAAGAAGCCACCAAGACCTTCCTGCTCTACTTCAAGCTCTATCCACCGAAGTCGAAGGGCGGGAAAAGCGGCAAGGACTACGCGTGGGTCGGCGTGGCCACCTCGTCGAAACCGACGGGGCCGTTTGAATACAAGGGATACTTTCTCGGCAATCACGACAAGTTCGGCACCGGGGACTTCGCCATCGTTCCGGACACCGACGGCTCGATCCATCACATCGCCGTCCGCAAGCCGGAAAAGGCGCTGATCCAGGGCCGTCTGTCCGACGATGGCTTGAAGCCGGTGGGCGATTACAAGGTGCTGGAGGGCGTCACCATCGGCACCGAAGCTCCCGCGTTTTTCCGACGGAATGGGAAGGTCTATCTCCTGGCCTCCGAGACCTCCGGATGGAAACCCAACGCCGCCCGGATGTTCGTCGCGGACCAACTCGCAGGCCCCTACAAGGAGCTGCCCAATCCATGCCGCGGCGTGAATCCCGTCAACCAGCTCGGGCCCGACAAGACCTTCGGCGGCCAGAGCACCTTCGTTTACCAAGTGGCGGGTCGGAAGGACGCGTGGATCGCGATGTTCGACATCAACAAGCCTGAAAACCCGATCAACGCCGGCTACATCTGGCTGCCCATCGAGTTCGAAGCGGACCAGCCGGTCATCCGCTGGCGCGACACCTGGGACCTCTCGTTGTTTCCCAAACCCTGAACTCCCTTTCGCTCGAATGAACCCATCCAACACGTCTTTGTCCTTTCTCCTGGCTTTCGCCGTCACCACGACTGCGATGGCGGACAAGGAGCCCGCAGCCCCGGAGGTCGGGAAGATCCACAACGCGGGATTTGAATCCGGAACCTTGAGCGGCTGGAAAAACCTGAAGACCAAGCGTGCCGAGATTTCCAGCAAGGCCCATGCTGGCCAGCATGCGATGGCACTGGGACCGGAAAGCGGAAACTGCAGCCAGGAGGTCAAAATCCGCCCGAACAGTCGATACCGCATGTCGGCATGGGTCCGGACCGACGCCGGTTCCGAGCAGGTCGAACTCACCGTTAGAGATTTCGGCGGGTCGCCGGTGTCCATCGCCAGCGCGCTGGCGGAGTATACGAAAGTCGCGGTGGAGTTCACCTCGGCGCGGACCTGCAGCACCGTTCTGATCGCGCTGAAGCATCCCTCCGGGCCGGGCAAGGGATATGCTGATTCGCTCGAACTGGAGTATCTCGGAGAAGCCCCGGAGCCGACCATTCAGGAATTCGTGACTCCCACCCTGCCCGCCCGGCAATCCGAAGGCGGAGTGGAGAACCTTCCCGACAGCGCCATGAAGTGGTATCTCGACGCCCGATTCGGGATGTTCATCCACTGGGGCGTCTATTCATCGATCGACAAGGGCGGCGAGTGGGTCATGCACAGCAAGGTCATCCCGCCGGACGTCTACCGGGCCCGCGCGGAGGATCCGGAAAAGGGGTTCACCGCCGCGAAGTTCAAGCCGGCGGATTGGGCGGAGCTGGCCAGGAATGCCGGGATGAAATACACCGTTCTCACCACCAGGCACCACGATGGCTATGCCTTGTTTGACAGCAAGCATCCCAACAGTTGGACCAGCGCCAAGCATCTCGGTCGCGACCTGATCAAGGAATACACCGACGCGGTCAGGAAAGCCGGACTGCATGTCGGCCTCTACTACTCGCCGATGAGCTGGCGTTATCCGGGCTACTACAATGTCAGTGGAACCGGCTGCAAACCGAACGTCTGGGGTTACACCGCCGAGCCCTGGCACAAGGAAAACGCGCGGCTCATGAAAGAGGAGGTCTACGAGCAACTCGGCGTGCTCCTCAGGAACTACGGCCCGATCGAATACATGTTCTGGGATGGCGGCTATCTCGGCCAAAGCACCGATCGCCCTCTGGAAGACCGTTTCTGGGACAGTGGAAAGTATCAGGATCCGAAGGGCGACTGGCAGGTGGGCGAGGCTTACCAGGACAAGGATGAATCCACCGGCAAGGCGCTCGGAGTCATGGGCATGGTCCGCAAGCACCAGCCGCAGATGATCGTCAACGAGCGCTTCGGGTGGATCGGTGACGTGCATGGCGAGGAGGGCTCGGCCGCCACCACCGGCAACATCCGCAGCGAGCAGACCATGGAGAAATGCGCCTCGGTCCAGAAAGGCGGCTGGGGCTACGTGCCGAATGCAGCCGTCATGAGCTTCGAACAGGTCGCCGTCCATCTCTCCAACTGCGCGGTGCGGAACATGAACTTCCTCCTCAACGTCGCGCCCGATCGGGAAGGCATGATTCCACAGAACCAGCAGGATGTCCTGCTGCGAACCGGCGAATGGCTCAAGAAAACCGGACCCGCGATCCACCACACCCGCGGAGGTCCGTGGCAGCCGCTTCACGGCGAGTATGGTTTCACGTACGCGGGCAACAACATCTACTGCCACATCTACCAGGACTACCGTCACAAGGCCACCGGGACCTTCACGACCCAGTCCATCGGCTCAAAGCAGGTCGCCAAGGTCACCAACCTCCACACCGGTCAGGAACTGCCGTGGAAAAAGAACGACAACCACACGGTCACCATCGAACAGGTCGACTACGCTCAAACACCCGACGTGACCGTGCTGCAGCTTTCGCTGACAGGGGAGGTTTATGGAAACTGAAATCTCCTGAGCAGGGTCACGAAGCTCGGATCGAGAGCTTGTTCTCGATTTCTTGTCTTCGCCTGCCTTGATGGTTCGTCATGGAAGGAGAGGGCGGACTCTCATGCCCAACCTGCCCCCAGACCCACAACCCAACACTCCGATGATTCCATACGCCCGACTCCTCGTCCTCGCCGCCTGCGCGACGCTTGCTTCCTGCCAGATTGGCCAGACTCCAAAAGCCTGCTGCGATGGCATGCCGCCTTACAAGGGCTCGACGGCCTTTGAGCGGATGAAAACTTTGGTCGGCAAGTGGTCGGCGGAGTCGCCGATGATGGGAAAAATGAACACCGAATTCCGCCTTCTCGCCGGGGATTCGGTGATCGAGGAACGCTTCGCCGGGGGCACGCCGATGGAGATGCTGAGCGTCTATCACGATGTGAACGGCAAGCTCACGATGACCCACTACTGCATGCTGCGGAACCAGCCGCGAATGAAGCTGGTAAAGAGTTCGGCGGACTCTTTGACCTTTGACCTGGCCCCGACACCCGGCCTGAACCCGGCGAAGGACAAACACATGCACGGCGCGACCTACACCTTCCTCGATGCCAATCACTTCAAGCTGGAAGGCGTCTCGTGGGAAAATGGAAAGAGCAGCCCCTGCGGTCCTCCGGTGGTCTTCACCCGCCAATGAAAGGGCTTGGCCGTCTGGATTTCACGGGCCCGGAAAGGAGGAGGTCGAGAGGAAGTTTGGGATTCCCACTGCTTCCAAACCTGCTGGAATGGTGGGTCAATGTCCAAATCTTCCTTTCTCCTTCTCTTGCTCCTCGCCAGTGCGGCCTGTGCCCAGGCAGCCTCCTTCACGCTCACCTATCAGTCCACGATCGACGGCATTTTTGATCGAAACACTTCGGACATCACCATCTCCACGGCCTACGGAAACATCAACTCCGGCGACACGATCTTGATCCAGGTGACCTATGATCTCGACACCTTCACCCGGACCTCCCCTCCCGGCACAGGTGGCGGCAACCGGGTGACCTACTCCAGCACCGCTCCGACGACGGCCACCATCGGAACCACCAGCGGCTACAACTTTTCCGGTCCTGTGAGCAATGCCAACGCTGAGGTCATGAGCTTCGTCAATCAATCCCCTGGGGCCGTGGTGTTCCATGGCATGGAGAACGACTTCATGGAGTTTTCCGACGACTCCGGAGTCACCTTCACCACCGACCCTCTTGAGAGCGACAGCTTGGAGGCGATTCATTCCGCCTTCATGACGAGCATCAACAACGGATGGATCGCGGGATCGCCGGTCGAATCCTATCGCTATTCGGCATTCCGGGACTCACCGGTCGGGATATTGGAATCAACTTCAGTGTTCCAAGCGTGCTCACCCTGAGCCCGACCTCCGTGCCCGAGCCATCAAGCCTGCTGTGGGTCAGTGCGGGCCTCCTGCCGCTGGCAGGTCGCCGCAGGGTCGCTTGATGGCATCGCGCCAGAGTCCGCTCAGCAAGCCGGAAAAAATGGGGCTCGCGGAGGATCGGCGTGCAGGATACCAAGCTGCACGTGTCGGGATTTCGAGCTTGGGCCGGAACTCCGCCATCGCTCATTTCCCCATTAGTCATGCCCCTCCCGGAACGCCTGCTCAGTGGCCTTTTCATGCTCGTCCTCAGCCTTCCGGCCCAGGCCGAAATCGAAGGCATCAACCGGATAAGATCATCGGGCGGCATCTCGGAGTATCGGCTGGAATCGAACGGCCTGACGATCCTGCTCGCTCCAATCGAAGGCGCCGAGGCCACGACCTTTTCCGTGACCTACCAGGTCGGTTCTCGCAATGAGAGTTATGGCACCAGCGGCGCGACACATCTATTGGAACATCTGATGTTCAAGGGTACCGCCGCCCACAACAAGCAGGCGGGCAATGGCATCGACCAACTTCTGGAAGGCATCGGCGCGGAGACCAACGCCACCACCGGACTCGACAGCACCAACTACATCACCACGCTTTCCCCCGAACATCTTCCGCTGATCATCGAACTGGACGCCGACCGCATGCGGAACCTGCGGCTGCGGGAGGAGGATCTCCGACCGGAAATGTCGGTGGTCTGGGATGAGTACGATCGTGGCGAGGACGACCCGGCCACGGCGATGGACCGCGAGATCTGGGCCACCGCCTTTCAGGCCCATCCGTATCGCCACAGCGTCATTGGCTGGCGCAGTGACATCGAGAACGTGCCGATGTCAAAGCTTCGCGAGTTCTACGATACCTACTACTGGCCCGACCAGGCAACGATCACGGTCAGTGGAGCCGTCGGCGATCCCGACCGCGTGCTGGCTGAAATCAAGCACCGCTTCGGCCCGATCCCCCGGGCTCCGAAACCTGTGCCGAAGGTCTACACTGTCGAGCCACCCCAGACCGGCATCCGCCGCTTCACCATGAAGCGCCCGGGAGAGGCAAATCTCGTCGCGATCGCCCACAAATCCCCGCCCGCCCGTCACCCGGATCATGCCTCCCTGCTGGTCTTGTGCGACCTGCTGGCGGATGGTCAGAACTGCCGTTTCTATGACCAACTGACCGACGCCGGTCTGACCCTCGACGTCACGGCTTCCGCCGAGTCCACCCTTGATCCCTCGCTGCTGATCATTTCGGCGGAAATCGCGGAGGACACCCCGAACGAGGACGTGGAAGATGGCATTCTGGAGATTCTTGATGATATCATTCAGAAGGGAGTCGAGGAGGATGAGGTGAAGACTTCGATCGCTCGTCTCTCCGCCCAGGCGGCCTTTGCACGTGACGGCTCGGCGGCGCTGGCGGAAACGCTGAGCCTCTCGATCGAGGCCGGGGATTGGTCGCTCTATCAGTCACGGGAAAAGGCGATCCGCCAGGTCACCGCCGCGACCGTTCAGGCGGCGGCAAAGCGCTGGTTGACCGAGGACAGCAGGACCATTGGATGGTATGTCTCCGATCCCAAGGCCACTCCCAGCGAGCCGGTGCCAGCCGTCGCCAAGGCCACCCCAAAGGCTGAAGAATCCACCAAGCTGATCCTTCCCGAGCTTCCGCCCGCGAACGTGAATGCAGCCAGGATCGCACCGCGGGTCAGCCGCACCCGCACGGCGGGGCTCGACCTGCTGGTCTGCCCGGGTGGCTCCCCTGACATCGTGCATCTTTCCGGCTCGCTGCCGCTGGGCACTCCCGCCAATCAACCGCTGGCCTCGCTGGTCACGGAAATGATCCAGCTCGGCACGTCGGCCCATGACGGATCGGAACTCGGTCGCCTGATGGATGAAGCCGGGATCACCCTGGAGTTCATGGCTGACAACGGTCACCTTCATTTCACTGGAAGCTGTCTGTCCTCCGAGTTGCCAAAGCTGCTTTCGATCCTCGCCGAGCAACTCCGCCAGCCCTCTTTTCCCGAGGACGAGTTTTCGGCAATCCGCGACAAGCTCATCTCCGAGGCGCGCTCCAGCCGCAATGATCCGCAGTGGCTCGCCACGCTCGCGCTCAATCGCGCGATCTTCCCCGCCGGCCACGCCGAGCGCCTGCCGGACGCCACCGAGACGATCGCCCAGCTTCAGAAAATCACGCGCAAGAACCTGCTCGACTTCTACCAGCAGTGGTTCGGTCCGACAGGAGCGGTGCTGGTGCTCGCCGGCGACCTCCGGCCCGGCAACTGCCAGGCTGAAGTGGAACGTTGCTTCGGTGGATGGAGTGGCGAAAAACCGGCACCCGAACCGACGGCGGCACCGGAGTCCGTTCCAGCCGCGAAGATCGCCCTGCCGATATCAGGCAAGGAAAGCATCACCGTTCTGTTAGGCCAACCTTGCCGGGTCCGCCAACCCCAGCAGGATGCCCTGGCGCTTTCACTCGCCACCGCGGCCCTTGGCGATGGCTTCACCAGCCGTTTGGTCAACACCGTCCGCGACACCGAAGGGCTCACCTATGGCATCTCCGCGGGTCTATTCCTAGATGACCAGCAGACCGGGCTGTGGAGCACCACCGGAACCTTCGCTCCGGAGTTCATTGATCGCGGGCTGGCCTCGATCCACCGCGAGATCGAACGCTGGCATCGCGATGGCCTCGACGAGCGTGAGTTCGCCTACCGCCGCAATGCCCTGCTGGGCTCCCATCGGGTGCAGCTCGCCACCACCGCCGGCATTGCCGAGGCGCTGCACACCTGCGTGCTCCAGGGACTTCCCCCCGAGTGGCTGGATGAAAGCCAGACCCGGCTGATGGCCCTCACCCGTGACGAGGTGAACGCCGCCATCCACCGTCATCTCGATCCGCAGCGCATGATCGAGGTGACCAGCGGGGCGTTGAGGAGTCCGTGAGGGAATGACGATTGAGATGTGAACTCAAACCGACGACTTGTCTTCCCTCATCATGATGGAGGGTTTTCGATCCAGAATGAGTTGGCATCGGCTTCCGCGCATGATCCGGTGGCGGGGTGCTGCCAACAGGCGGTTCCTTCCACGAACCACATTCTTCCCTCCATCGGTACGGTGCGGCCACGCAGGTGCGAATCCTCCACGAAATCGAGACTGGAAGGCCACTTTCAACCAATCATCCTTGCCTCCGATGATCTGGCAGAAACTGAAAGACCTGTTCAACAGCTCCGAGCCTGAGGAGCCACCATTCAAACAAGAGTGGATTGAGCTGATGGCGGCGAATGTCCCCCTCTACACGAGCCTCACGGAAGAGTTGAGGGAGAAGCTTCATCTGCGCATCGCCCGGTTCATCGCCACCACCCGCTTCGAGGGATGCAATGGTCTGGAACTCACCGAATCGATGGTTCTAACAGTCGCAGCCCAGGCCTGCCTGCTGGTTCTGAACCGGGAAGGAGATCCGTATCCCAAACTGAAAACCATTTACCTTTATCCAACGACCTTCAGCTCCATTCAAACCCGCCAGGACGAGATCGGTGTGGTGACGGAGGGACTGGTGCATCGGCTCGGGGAATCCTGGGAAAATGGCACGGTCGTGCTCGCCTGGGATTCCGTCGCCCAGGGCGCCCGCAACCCGCGCGATGCCCGCAACGTGACCTTGCACGAGTTTGCACACCAGTTGGATCACGAAAATGGTGATACCGACGGCGCTCCCAGCCTGCCCGATCACCAGGCCTATCGATCGTGGGCGCGGGTTTTCACGGAAAATTACTCGGACTTCCTCAGGCTGCTCGAGGACGGCAAGCGCGGCCTGCTTGACCCGTATGGAGCCACTGCGCCTGCCGAGTTCTTCGCGGTGGTCACCGAGACTTTCTTTGAAAAGCCCCTTCAATTGCAGAAGCGATACCCCGAACTCTTCGACGAGCTGCAACGGTTCTACGGAGTGGATCCGCAGGAATGGGCTCCGTGAGACCACGGGCGGCCTGACATGGTCCCTTGCTGAGCCTGAGGGAAAAGATCATCTTTCGTCATTCGAGAATTCGTCATCCGTCATTCCCCTCAATTTATTTCCATTGCTTTGAAAGGAAGCCGCCCTGTATGAGGGCCAATGGCCGTTACCCCAAGCAAGGATTACAAGCGCCGCGAGCGTGAGCAGCGGAAGTTCGACAAGCGCATGGCGAAAGATGCCGAGAAAGCCGCGCAACTCGAAGCCCAGCAGATCGCTGCGGAGGCAGCAGCTGTAGAGGCCGCTCGAAAAAGCGAGGAGGATGTCAAGGCCAAGGTGGAAGCGGACTTCGAAGCCGAACTGGAAGCCGAGCGTCAGGCCCAGAAGGTCGCGTGACGAAAATGGTCCTGTGATTTCCCGGACGCAGCACGACACTCATCCATGGCGACCTACGTGTATGAAACGGTTCCGCAAAGCGTCGGGGAAGAACCTGTGCGTTTCGAGGTCAGGCAAGGAATGAACGACCCCAAGCTCACCGAGCAACCCGGCACCGGAAAACCCGTGCGCCGGCTGGTCTCGGGAGGCTTTATCCTGCTGCGTGGCGAGATGCCCTCAGTGGGCTCGGTGACGGACCCCTCGTGGCATCAACGAGGCTGAGGCTGTCGCCGTTCAAGGCGGATCGTCCGGACCTCGGCACTTGATGAACAACCTGCAATTGAGCTGCGTCGGCTTCCATTTTCCGACTTCCCATCAACCGCAGCCCGGACCATGTTGACTTTCCATGGACCCGATGCTCGCCCTTTCACGCTTCGTCTATCTCTGCGTGATCCTCACAGGACCGGTGGCCTTCGTGCTGATCGTGTTCTTCAAACGGCGCTGGGGGAGAACCTATGATGGCGTGACCGAGTCCGACCCTGAGGAAGTCCTTGCCGAGCTTGAGCGCGAGTTCACCCCGATCCGCCGCACGACCATCCGCACGCAGACCGAGTATCTGCCATTTCTCTTCGAGTGCATCCGCGAGAACATCGACTCCGGCTTTGAGGACCCGCAGATGATCTCCCTGCTGGAGCGGATCCAGATCCATCGACCCGATCAGGAGCGCCGCGCGATGTTCACCGTGGTAAGCGGCAAGCAGCGCAGCGACCTCCATCTGCGCTGGGTCCGCGATTCCTGTGACCGGATCCTGTTGCGGATCCAAGGCGCGCCGAACGTCATCCGCGCCCTGAGGGATCACCAGAAGCGGATCCCCAGGGCGGTGACGTAAGTGCCTACCGTTAGTCGCGGACGATTGAGATATCACCGTAGGAGTCCGTGCCGCCATCGGCCTTGATCTCGGCCTGGAGCAGATACTTCGCCGAGGGATCATGGCTGGCGATCTTGAAGCGATAGAGCGTGTGGACGTTCTCCACTCCGGTGTGCCCGGGTTCATCATCCTTCGCGATGACGGCTTCGCCGTTGAGCAGTGCGACCTTGCGGAAATCGAGACGATGGGTGCCGTGGGTGTATTGGAACTCGAAGCTGTAATCTCCAGGTCCAGTGATGCCCTTGCTGACGTCCCAACTCTTCGTGACCCAGTCGGCCTGAAGGTCCTTCGGCGTCCACTCGGCGATCTTCACCGGCATGGCAAGGGCCTTGCCCGGCTGCTTGAACGCGATCGGAAGGGGCTCCATGGTCTTCCACAATCCCCGGGTGAAATCGGGAATGGTGACGGGCATGCTGCCGGTGGCGACGGAGAGCGAGGAAAGCTCGAGGATCGAACTCCACGAGGCGGCGTCATAGACCACGCTGTCGGGCGTGATGCCTTGGCGGATGCAATCGAGATGACGCCAGTTCATCACGAAGTCCATGCCGCCGTGACCGCCACCTTTGGCGCGTTCGGCGAGCTTGCTCCAAAGCGGATGGGTGAAGAGCTTGCGCATGCGGGCGAGGTCCTTGTCGCTCATCCATTCGTGCGAGCCACCGGCATCGAGGCGGTACTTCCGTGGCTCATCGATCGCGAGCCGAGCGGGATAGTCGAAGAAGGTTCCGCCCGTTCCGGATAGCGCATTGATCCGGCTGTAGGGACGCGGACTGATGACATCGTGCTGGATCATGATGGTGCGACCGAGTTCGGTCTTGATCATGGATGTGTTCATGTCGCCGCAGATATAGGTTTCCTTGGCGTGCTTGCCGCCATTCGGATTGCGCTTGTCACGCCAGGCGGAAAGGCCCTTTTCCGGGGAACTCATGGAAACGAGGAACTTGAACTGATCGCCGCGCCCGATACCGAGATATTGGGCCACCGGTCCGAGTCCATGGGTTGGATAAAGGTTGCCGTTGAACTGCTCGTGGTAATCGCGCCGCCAGTCGCCCTCGGTCCCGAGGGCATAGAGCATGCCGCGCAGTTCGTGGATGTAGGCGCATTCGGCATGAGTGAGTTCGCCGAAGACACCCTCGCGGACCATGTTGAGGACAAAGAGTTCATTCTCACCATAGCAACAGTTCTCCAGCATCACGCAGTGGCGCTGGGTGCGCTCGCTGGTATCGACGAGCTTCCAGCAGTCCTCCACCGTCACGGCGGCGGAAACCTCGACAAAGGCATGCTTGCCCTGCTGCATTGCCCCAAGGGCCATCGGGACATGCCAGGCCCAAGGGGTGGAGATGTAAACGACGTCGATGTCCTCGCGCGCCACCAGCTTTTCCCAGATGTCCTCGGTGCCTCCATAGACTTCCGGACGTTTGCCACGGACCTTCTCACAGCGGTCAGCGGCGGACTTCGCGCGCTCGGCGCGAAGATCACAGACCGCCACCACGTCCACGAACTCCAGATTGAGGCAATCGTTCACATGGGTCATCCCGCGGCTCAGGCCGATGTGGGCGACGCGGACCTTCTCCAGCGGCTTGGTGGTGAGGGTGTGAACGGGCTTCTGTCCGGCGGGTCGCGGACGGGGACGAAGCACATCCGGGCGAATGATGTGACCGGATGGGAGGGTCACCGGGCCGTTGGCGGCATCTGCGGTGCCGGTGCCGCCGAGAAGTCCGGCGAGGGAGGATGCAAGGCCACCAAGGGCCGTGGTTTTCAGGAGATCACGTCGAGTCGAATTCATAAGGTTCGGCCCTAGAACGGTCGCCAGCGGACCAGCCTTGCACTTCACCGCAGGAATTCAGGCCGGACGGTGCTCAGTGGAACCTTCCGCTGATGAACGCCACCAAGCCCTCATCGCTCATTCTGTTGGAGGTATCCTCGGTGGTTGCCGTGTTCTTGAATTGCGGTGTGTCCGCAAGGAAATGGATGAACTGCTCCTGAGCCGTGCCCGTGCCGGTCACATGGACCTGATCGGCGTTCGTCAGATGGCTGGCGATCTCCTTGAAGAAATGATGAAGCGCGGCCTGATCGTGATGGTGGGCGGTCTTCTCGTCCGGATTGTTTCCCGTCATGGGATTCTCCACATGGCCCACGATGGAAAACGAGCGGCTCGCTGCATCCTCGTGACCGATGACGGTGGCGTGATGGGAATCCATCCAAACGCCGAACTGCTTCTTGTTTTTGAGCGACATCCGGAAAGGTCCGGTCGCATGAGACGAATAGCGAATGACTTTTTGGAAATGAGGGAAAGGGCCCTCAAATCCAATGCAGATCCTGAATCCGGCAGCTGCTCGACCGCTGAATTCGGAGAATTTGGCTTCAACCGCAAGTGGATGGACGCGGGGACGGTATGGATTGCGAAGACCTGGGGGAATCCAAGATCATCCAGCTTCAACCCATCATCATTGAGACGTCCCATGAAACGACCATTCTCTCCGATTTCCCGTCGGACCTTCGTCACGCAATGCACCGGTGCGCTCGCCGCAGGCGCATGTTTGCCGGAAACCGCTCGAGGAGAGACTGCTGGACTCGAATTTCATCAGGCGATGGGCACCCGCGTCGGCGAGATCACCGATCGAAGTGCGATCATCTGGACACGCATCAGCGCAGCCCCGGTCCGCAACAACGAGGGGAATCTGATTCCGGGACGGACGCAGGATTACCCGTCGAAGCAACTTCCGAAAGCGAATGTGCCGGTCGGGCAATTGGAGGGCGCCTGCCCTGGCGCACCTGGTCGGGTGCGTCTCCGCTACGGAACCAAGGTGGATTTGAGCGATTCCCAAACAACGGATTGGATGGACGTCTCTGAAGCATCCGACTTCATTCACCAGTTTGCCTTGGACGGGCTGAAGCAGGGGACGAACCATTACTACGAAAGCGAGACCTCGAGCGTGGATGGCAAGCCTCACTCGACATTTCGTGGCGAGTTCGTGACAGCGCCCGCAGCATCGGCTCCTGGGAATTTTTCCTTCTGCGTGATGACCTGCCAGGGCTACCCCGACCGCGGACACCCCGACGGGCATTCGATTTATCCGGCGATGCTGGCCATGAAGCCCGCCTTTGCCTGCCTCACTGGAGACCTCGTCTATTACGACAACGACATGCCACGGGCCACGTCTCCTGAGCTCGCTATCACTGGCAACGGATGTTCAGCCTGCCCCGGCTCATTCAGTTCAACCGCCACATCGGAACCTACTGGCTGAAGGACGATCACGACACCCTCAACAACGACTCATGGCCGGGAGCAACCATGGGAGAACTCACCTTCGCCGAAGGACAACGCATTTTCCACCAGCAGGCGCCGATGACGAGTGGGCCGAGCTACCGCACCTTCCGTTGGGGGCGCGACCTGCAGATCTGGCTCACTGAAGGGCGCGATTTCCGCTCGCCCAACAACATTCCGGATGGGCCGGAAAAAACCATCTGGGGCAAGGAGCAGAAGGAGTGGTTCAAGCACACCGTTTCAGAGAGCGACGCCACGTGGAAGATCCTGATCAGTCCGACTCCGCTGGTCGGGCCGGACCGTGGTGGCAAGAACGACAACCACTCGAACAGTGGGTTCCGGCATGAGGGCGATGAGCTCCGGACATGGCTCAAACAGAATGCACCCGAGCATTTCTTCGTCATCTGCGGCGATCGCCACTGGCAATACCACTCCGTGCATCCTGACACCGGATTGCACGAGTTCTGTCCCGGTCCTGCCAGTGATCAACACGCCGGTGGATCGCCCGGAATGGACAGCACCTACCATCGCTTCCATTCGCAAAAGGGAGGCTTCGTTTCAACCACCCTCTCGCGCGAGGGAAACAAAAGCATCATCCGGTTCCAACATCACGATGTGAACGGCAAGGTGGTGCATGACTGGAGCACCGATCGTTAACTCGAGGCCTTACCCACTACTCCCTTGATCCATCATCCATGATCCACTACCTTTTTCGGTTCTTCCCGCGATTTAGTGGGTGGCCTCCGGTCGCAGGTCCAGGCGACCGCAGTAGAAGAGGATCCGGGTGCGATAGTTCGAGAACTTCCTGAAGCCTCTCGCTGCGGCCTTGATCGACTGAATCTTGCTGTTGAGACCCTCCGCTGCCGCATTGCTGATCCGATGCCGGAAGTAGGACAATAGTCCGGCTAAATGCTTCTTGAGCATCCTTGCCACACGT
>JAIXPW010000115.1 GCA_027485995.1 Verrucomicrobiaceae bacterium | reverse complement strand
GGGTCCTTGCGCTTGTCGAAGCGCTTCTTGAAGTAGGCCCGCGAACCAAGGACGCCGGGCATCGCGAAGGCCATGAGCGACCACATGTCGAGCAGGCGGTTCTCGATCGGCGTTCCTGTTAGAACGAGGCGGTTCTCCGACTCCAGCTCGCGGGCGCACTTGGCGGCCTTCGAGTCGGGGTTCTTGATCTGCTGGCCTTCGTCGAGGATGACGGTGATCCACTTGATCTGGTTCAACAGGTCGCCGCAGACGCGAAGCTGGGCGTAGTTGAGGATCAGCATGTCGATCTCGTTCTGCGTGTGCTCGATGTGCAGGTCTTCACGGTTGCGAAGGATCTTGGTGACGAGCTCGGGCGCGAACTTCTCGGCCTCACTGGCCCAGACATCGAGCACCGACTTCGGACAGACGACAAGGACCGGCATCTTCGGCTTGCCGGCGGCCTTCGCCTCGTCACGCAGCCAGAGGATGTAGGTGATCGACTGGATGGTTTTTCCGAGACCCATGTCGTCGGCGAGGATGCCGCCGAAGTTGTTGGTCGCGAGGTAGGCGAGGAAGCGGTAGCCGTCGACCTGATAGGGCCGGAGGGTGGCGTTGAGGTTGGTGGGCACCTCGGGATTGACCTCGAGCTGGATGTCCCCTGCGCGGTCCTTGATGCGCTTCCAGGCCTTCGGATCGAAGACTTCGGCGGCCTTCGGATCGGCCAGCTGGAGGGCGTGCATCCGGTGGGTTTCCCCGGAAAGGTCGAAGGGATCGAGACCGAGGCGGGTGACGGCCTCACGCTGGTCGGCATCGAGCTTGATTTCGAGGCGCATCCAGGTGCCGTCGTCCATGCGGACGTAGCCACCACGAGCGGCGACGAGCTGGCGGATCTGGGCCTTGGAAAGGCTGGCTCCCTGGACATCGATGACGACGCGAAGGTCGAACCAGTCGATCTCCTGGTTGACCACCTCGAAGCGAACGGAGGCGGTGACCGGGTCGTTGAGGATCGATTTCAGGCGCAGGTCGATGTCGAGTTCGATCTGCTCGGGCATGGCCTTGACCCATTCCGCGAATTTCTCGGGGAACTGCTTGGTGATGCGGGTCTTGAAGGCGAGGAGCTTCTCATCGTAGGTGAGGCCCATTTCCTCCAGCGCGTGGGGAACCGGATAGAGGTCCTCACGGGCGAAACGCATGAGCTGCTTGCCCTTGATCGGCTGTTGCTCGACGAGCTCCCATCCGTCCTTGGTCAGACGCTCGGTGCGGCGGCCCTTGGACTCGAGGGCGGTGACATCGATCACCAGGTGTTCGGTCTCGGCAGCGGTCAAGCCGGCCACGAGCTTCATCTCGAACTTCGGCTTGAGCTCGAGATCGACGACGCGCTTCTTGAGCGATTCAGGCAGCGAGGCTCCGATCTTGCGGAGGAACTCGACGCCTTCGAGCGAGTCGATCACCCGGCGCGGGATGAGATAGCGCGGCATGACATCGGTTTCCTCCAACCAGCGCGGTGGGCCGGGGAACACGGTTTCGTCGGACTGATAAAGTTCCTTGCGGCCGGGAAGAAGTCGCACCGAGTGGGAAACATTCTCGCCCGCTGCGGTGACGAGCTGGATGGCGAAGCTGTTGCCATCATAGGGATCATCCTCACAGGTCCAGCGCAGCGCATCGGTGACGACCTTGAAATGCTTGTCGTCGAGGTTCACCAGATAGCCATTGAGGGCTGGCTGGCGGAACAGGCGGTTCATGAAGCGACAGGCGTCCTCGTTGTCGAAATCCAGCGAGGTTTCCCCGGTCTGGCGGTAGTAGGCGAGGAAATGCTCCCAGAGGATCTGGCTGGAGGCATCCATGCGCAGCGCGGCTTCCTGATAGAGGGCGACGTAGTGCTCGATCTCGTTCTTTTCACGGAACGTGATCCAGACGTCGGACTTCTCCTCCTTCACACCAAGACGGCCTTCGTTGATCGTGGCGACGAGGCGGAAGGCCACGTTGAGCGGCGCATCCTGCGGCGGGCGCTCGTTGACCTGCTCGATGCGGTCATACCAGGCGGCGACATCGCGCTCCTGCTCCCAGTCGGCCATCTTCTTCTGAACGTTCCCGAGATCGGTGATGACGTTCATGAAGTCCGGATACGGCAGCTTCCGCTTGTAGAAGGCGTAGGCGATGTAGTTCCAGAACTCGAGGATGTCACCCGGCGGGATCGGCCACAGTTCGAGCGGCTCGTAGGTGGTGATTTCCCAACGCGGCGTGATGCGGACCATGTCATGGTCGTGGAGTTCGCCTTCGATCACGTAGCGGCGGTAACGCTTCTCGATCTTGGTGACGAAGTCGGCCTCCTTGTCATCAAGCTCGCGACCGAGCTTTTCCTCGATGATGTCGAGCACCGGCGTGTCATCGAACTCGTTCGGCGATTCCGGGAGATCCTCTCCACGGTGCATGCGCTCCATCATGGTCGCATACTGACAGGCACCGGCGACGATCTCGTCCTCGGCAGTGCAGGAGCCGAACCAACGATTGCCCTGGAGGCGGAGGCTGGTGCGGAAGGTACCGGATTCATCCTCCACCCGGCCCTGGATGAAGAGGTGGTTTCCGAAAATCTGGGTGACCGCTCCGTCCTTCTGAAGCATTTCTCCGCGCTTGCGGGCTTCTTCCGGGAAGCTGTTGAGGAAATTGAGTGTCGCTCTGTCTGGATTCATCGCTGGTAAGGTCAAAAATCGTGATAGGACGCACTCCTGCCGGGACGACCCTCACGTGATCGTCCCGACGGGAATGCGGGGGGAAAGAATAGGCAGCAGCATCGAGCTCCCGCAACAAAAAGTCACCACACGTTTCCACGTAGGTTTGAAATTCCTGCATTTTCCAATCATGCAGGCGCTCAGAAGGTCATCACCGGGCCAATTGCCAGCGGCGGATTCAAGTGACCACCGAAGTTGACATTGCAAAACGCCTACAACCGGTCCCAGGCCTTCCAGAAATCCGCCGTCTGCTTCGCATCCGGCAGCACTTCCAATAGCACCGTTTCATCCGACTGCTCGATGAGGTCGAAGTCATCGGCATTGGTGATGCGGACATGCTTCATGTTCCAGAGCTTCGCCCAGCCGGAAAGGTCCGCCATCTGGGGATTGGTGAAGCATTCCACCGCCCTCGGACTCATCGCGGAAAGACGCGGCAGGCGTTCGAAAATGCGGCCGCCGTGGTTGTTGATCACCGCCAGCACCCGACCCGAAGTCTCCACCTGATCCAGCACGAAAGGCGCGGCCAGATCGTACAGGGCTGTTAGATCACCAATCATCGCCCAGGCCCCGGATTGATCCGCCGTCCAACCGAGCCAGGTGCTGGCCTGACCGTCGATGCCGTTGGCCCCGCGATTCGCGCGGACCATGGTCACCGGGCGATCCCACTGTGCGAAGGAGTTCCACTCTCTAACAGGCAGGCTGTTGCCGAGATAAACCGACGAGCCGAACGAGGCATAGAGCGAGAGCGTGCGGACCATCGCGGGTTCACTGTCGGGATAGGCTTCCAGCAGCTCGTCGATCTGGCTGTTTTTCCGGCCGGTGCCCTCGAAGTGATCGAGCACATCACCTACTGGCTCGACCTCACCAATCGCCTTGAGCACGCGCTCGACCTCGCCATGGATGACGTCCGAATGCCTTGCCAATCCGGAAAACCCGCTGCGGGTGATCGACCAGATCTCCACCGCCGGCATCTCCTCCAGATCCCGCCAGAAGCGGCCGGTCGGCACATCGCCGAGCCGCAGGACCTTCCCCGGAGGATTCCCTTTCAACAAGCGATCCGCGTCCGGCAGCGCGAATCCCTGCAAGGCCTCGCGCAGGCCGCTGGTGCCCTCGATGACGATCGGCACGCCGAGGCTCTGGCAAAAATGAAACACCTCCTCGTGATCCAGGGGCTCCAGGCCGCCGACAATCACAACCAGCCCGCGATAAATGTCCGTCTTCAACCATCGCGCCAGCCCGGCGACGTTCGGACGCTCGGTGATCGGCTCGAATTCAGCCGCCGCTTCGAAGGTTGCCTCGGAAAGCGTGAACTCCTCCTCCAGCTCAACATTGAGATGCAGCGGGCCATTTCCGGTCCAGGTCGCGAGATCGGAAGTCGCGTGTGGCCCGAAGATCCCCGGCTGCTCGATCGCCTGTGGGGCCCCGGTGCCGCGGAATCGGGCCGGACGATCCGCCGTGATCGCGATGAGCGGTCGGGCCTGGTAATGCGCCTCGATCATCGCCGGCAGCAGCTCGGCGGCAGCGGTGCCACTGGTCGTCACCACCGCACAGGGCGAGAGCGTGGACAGCGTGCGACCAAGCGCAAAGAAGGCCGCACTGCGCTCCTCGAAATGCCGCCAGACCTTGACCAGGCCCTGGGCCTCCGCGCGGGCGAGGGCCTCCAACAGAGCCGCATTCCTCGCTCCGGCACACACCACGAACTCCTGCACGCCCGCCTTCAGGCAAGCGCGCACCGTTTCCACCGAGATCGTCCATGTGTCGTCCACAAGGGGGTTCTATGCCGCCCTTCCGAGGCTGGCAAGGGGCGTCCATGCTCTTGTGAGGGGATGGACTCTTCCGATCCAGGACGCGATTCCGCTTCCTGCGAGAGAGAGGAAAGGCGAGCTTGCTGAAACTCTTGAGTCCAGTGGAAGCCATGATCCCCGAAGAAATCCAAAGCACCCGACTGCACCTGCGTCGCATCACGGCGGAACAGCTCAGGTCCATTGCGGCTGGTGGTCTGTTAGAGAGCCACCTCTTCGAGCCCGGCTGGCTGGAGGATCGTGAGGACTTGAAGGAATCGGCGGAGCACTGCCACGAAAGCGACTGGTGGCTGCCTCATCTGGTTTGCCTGCCGGATGGGCTGGGAGCCATCGGCGTGGTGCTGTTCAAGGGCCCGCCGGATGCAATCGGGAGCGTCGAGATCGCCTACTCGATCGCACCTTCATGGCGTTGCCAGGGATATGGTCGCGAGGTCGTGCAGGCGGTCCTGGGTTCCGTCCGGGAGGTTTCCGGCATCCAGCAGGTCTGCGCCCACACCCTTCCGGAAATGAATGCCTCCAGCCGGGTGCTGGCCCACTGCGGATTCGAAAAGGTCAGGGTGATCGAGGACGTCGATCTGGGGCCGGTCTGGCGCTGGGAGAAATCCACCTTGCGCGGCAAGCCGACGGAATGAAATCCTCTCCGGCAAGATGGCTGTGAAAAAGGAACCGCCCGACTGGGATCAGTTCGAGGTTTACAAGGGCGAGAAACCCGGAACGCAGCGGCCCGCCTGGCTGGATCGGCTGCTTCATTGGGTCCTGCTGGGGCTTTTCCTGGTGGTGGTGTTCGCGGTCGGCGGGGCGCTTTCGTTCCTGGTGGGATCGAGACGTCTGGCGATGGTTGAAACCGCCTCCGGGGCATGGGGCCGCTTCATCGTTGGAGGAGTCATTGCCGATGGGATCGTGCTCGGGTGGATCTACGGCAAGAGCCGATGACTCAACCCAGCGCCACCGCATTCGCCGCCGCATACTCGCGGGCATGGGTCAGGCTGATCTTCACTTCCGTGATGCCGTGGGTGTCCGCATAGCCCTTGCCTGCGCCGCTGAGTTCAAGGGCGGGCTCGCCGGACGGCCGACGGATGATCTCCATGTCGAGCCAACCGAGGTCCTTTCCGATCCCCGTGCCGAAGGCCTTCGCCACGGCCTCCTTCGCCGCAAAGCGCGCGGCATAGTGAAGCGCCGGTCGTTTCTGGGCGGAACAATACGCACGCTCGCTCTCGGTGAAGATGCGGTCGCGGAAGGAATCGCCATGACGCTCCAGCGCGTCGGCAATGCGATCCACCTCGACCACGTCGATGCCGATGCCGATCAATCGCATGGGCCGTGGGGATAGGTGGCCATGAGCTGCTTCATCTGCCGCACCGACTCGGTCAGGCCGACCTTCATCGCCCGTGAAACGATGCTGTGGCCGATGTTGAGTTCTGTTAGATAGGGCACGGCGAAGAGGTGGAAAAGATTTCCATAGTTGATGCCATGACCCGCATTGATCTGGAGCCCGGCGGCGTGGCCGGCCTTCGACGCGGCGATCAACCGCTGGATCTCCGACTCGACCGACTCCCCTTCCGCGTTCGCGAAACAACCGGTGTGCAGCTCGACCATTTCCGCGCCGAGCTCCGCCGCCATGAGGACCTGATCGACGTCCGGATCGATGAACAGGCTGACCTTGATCCCTGCCGCCTGGAGCTGGCGGATGCAGTCACCGGTTTCACGACGTTTGCCAATCACATCCAGCCCGCCTTCCGTGGTGACCTCCTCGCGGGTTTCGGGAACCAGACAGGCGAACTCCGGGCGAAGTCCCAGGGCAAAGCCGATCATCTCCTCGGTGATGCCCATCTCAAAGTTCAGCGGTACCTGGATCTCCCGACGAATCTCTCGCGCGTCTGCATCCTGCATGTGCCGACGGTCGCCGCGGACATGGATGGTGATCGAGTCCGCTCCGCCGAGGATCACATCATGCGCGGCCTCCAGCGGGGAAGGCTCCGCGTTGGGCGAGCCGGGCAGCAGGGCATAGCGGGCCTGCCGCAGGGTGGCCACGTGATCGATGTTGACACCGAGGAGCAGGGACATGGGATCTTTGGGGAACGTCGGAGGATTTATCTGAGAACAGGAAGCTGCCTCAGGGGATCAGGCGGGCACGGCGGCGAGGACCTGATCGAGGACTTCCAGGCAACGACGGTTCTGGGCAGGCGTGCCGATGGAGATCCGGACCCATTCAGGAAGCTTGTAGCTGCGCATGGCCCGGACGATGACTCCCTGCTGGAGCATTTCCTTGAAGACACGATCGCCGTCGCCCACCTCGACCAGAAGGAAATTCGCCACGCTCGGAACGAACTTCAGCCCGCGTTCGGCGAAGGCCTTTTCATAAAACTCAAGACCCTCGTCGTTCATTGCCCGGGTGGCGTTGACGTGCTTGGTGTCGTTCAGCGCCGCAAGAGCACCGACCTGGGCGATCGCGTTCACGTTGAACGGCTGCCGGGCTTTTTGAAGGATCGCCGTGACCCCTTTCGAGGCCAGGCCGAATCCGGCACGCAGCGCGGCCAGACCGTGGATCTTCGAAAAGGTCCGCAGCACGCAGACATTCCGGCCTTCACGGACATACTTGAGCGTGTCCGGCGGATTCTTGACGAACTCGTAGTAGGCCTCGTCGAACACCACCACGACATGCTCCGGCACACGGGCCATGAAACGGTCGATCGCTTCCTGTCCGACCATCGTGCCGGTCGGGTTGTTGGGGTTGGCGATGAAGACCAGTCGCGTGTGCTCGGTGATGGCATCGGCCATGGCATCGAGATCGTGGACAAACCCCGGATCCGGCACCTCGACATACCGGGCTCCGAAGAGCGTGGCCATCAGCTTGTAAACCACGAACGCGTGCTCGGCGGCGATCAGTTCAGCCCCTGGATTGAGAAAGGAATGGCAAAGCAGCTCGATGATCTCGTTCGATCCATTGCCAATGACGACCTGGTCGATCGGCACCTCAAACATCGTCGAAATGGCGCTGCGCAGGCGATAGCCTCCGCCGTCCGGATAGATGTGAGCCTCTTCCAAGGCGGCGCGCATCGCCTCCTTGGCGAGCGGCGAAGGCCCCAGCGGGTTCTCGTTCGACGCCACCTTGACGATGTCCGCCGGATTGAGTCCGAGTTCACGGGCGGTCTCGTCGATCGGCTTTCCAGGCTCGTAGGCCACCAGATCACAGACAAAGCGGTTGGCGAATTGGTCGATGCTCATTCGCGCGGAACCTAGAACCCCGGGTCGGGACGGTCAACGGCAGGAAACGAATTTTCAGGAAGGCCGGGTCGCCTCGTAGAAACTCACGACGCCGAAGGTCATCGGCAGGCACGATGGCTCCACAAAGCCGGACTTGATCAAAAGCTGGTTCATGCCCTCGCCGGAGGGAAAGGCCTCGATCGATCCACCGAGATACTCATAGGCATCGGTCTGACCGGTGAGCAGTCCCGCCATCTTCGGCAGGATGCGGTGCAGATACCAGCGGTAGGGACCACGCAGGATTCCCTTCGGCAGCGAGAAATCGAGGATCACCAGCTTGCCGCCCGGACGCAGCACGCGGAGCATTTCCTTCAGGGCCGCCTCGTAGTCAGCCATGTTGCGGAGCCCGAAAGCCACCGTCACGACATCGAACGACTCGCTTTCAAACGGAAGATTCAAGGCATCCGCCACGATCGTCTGCTCCAATCCCCGCCGCGAGGCATGTTCCAACATTTCCGCACAGAAATCGGAGGCGATCACTTCGCAATCCGGACAGGCATCCTGGATCGAAAGTGCGAGGTCCCCGGTTCCGCTGGCCACATCGAGCAGCCGCTTCGGTGCCCATGTCCGGATTCGGGACGTGACCACCCTCCGCCACCAAAGATCCGCCCCGCCGCTCAGAACGTGGTTCGTAAGGACATAGCGGTCGGCGATCCGCGCAAAGGCGTCGCGCACGTAGGTGGCATCAGGCATCGGCCGAACGGTGCCCAAGATTCCCCGCCGTGCAAGCCCGCGTGCCGATCATTCTCCAAGACCTTTCGCCCAGGCCCCCTCTTCGGAAAACACGATCACCATCGGGCGGCAGCAGATTTCACAGTCGTAGTCATATTCGGTCGGCATCTCATCCTCACCGGGCATGGCCACTTCGAAGGTCTCGAAACAGGTCGGGCACTGCACTTCCGCGAATCTCATGACGGGAGGATTGCACGACCTCCACTGGTTTCAAGCACGGGACAGAACAGACTTTGACGGATGTGAGGTTGTGCCCTAGGGATTGGCACGGCTGCAGGAACATGAACTCACAGCCATCGTCTCCACCCGATGAAAACGAATCGACTCCTCGCATCCCGCGCGCTGACGCTTGCCTCCCGCGAAGCCAAGAAAGGCACTTCCGCCGCACCGGGTCAGTGAACTGAGTCCCCGATGGCCTGGAAGCTCCATCGTTCGCGGATCTTGCTGGTCGCCCTGGCGATCGGCAGCCTTGTGGGCGGCAGCCTGGCCCTGCGGAAATTTGGTCCAAATGCCGGTGCCCTCCGTGAAACCTCCATCGTGATGAATGGACGTCCCGTGATCCAGGGGGGAGGCAGCAACGGCTCGGTCCTCGCCCACCTCAGCGGGGATCCCCAGCGACGCACCTTTCTTTGGCCCCAGAACTCCCTTGCGGCGGGCTCGATGACCGAGGCCAAGGACCTTCGCTTCACCTTCTTTGAAACCCGATCCGGCGAACTCCCGTCATTGGAGCTGTCCAAAATCGAAGATGACTCGGGCACCCTCTACGATGCCTCCGTGTGTCAGATCCACCGGGAAAACATGCACCGAACCAGGGTGGTGCCCCTGACGCGATCCGAAAAAATTTCGCCCACCCCTTTGATCGAGGCGACGACCTTTCCGCACAGCGGGGTGATCGTCGCCGAAAAAGGCATGGGCAGTTCCGAGATCCCGACCTGGGTCTGCGATTCATGTCGGCGCGAACGCGATCGCTGGCTCGACAAGGCCCATCGCGCAGCCTCGACTGCGAACTGAAACACTCAGTGCTTCTCGATCAGGGCGTAGGCGTTGTGGTTGTGGATCGACTCGAAATTCTCCGCCTCGACCCGATACCACGTGATGTTCTCGTGGGCATTCGAGCGTGATGCGATGTTGCGCACGAGGTCCTCGACGAAGACCGGATTGTCATAGGCGCGTTCGGTCACCGCCTTTTCATCGGGCCGTTTGAGAATGCTGTAGAGTTCGCAACTGGCGGAGCGTTCCACCAGCGCAATGAGATCCTCCACCCAGATCGGCTCGTTGAATCGCACCGAATAGGTCACCAGCCCGCGCTGGTTGTGCGCACCCCGGTCACTGATCGCCTTTGAGCAGGGGCAGAGCGTGGCCACCGGCACCAGCACCGTGACGACGAAGTCACTGGAGCCATCGCGATCCGCCTCCACCTCGAAGCGCACCTCGTAATCCACCAGGCCCGGCTTTCCGGAAACCGGTGCGGCCTTGCTGCGAAAAAAGGGGAACTGGAACTCGACGTGGGCCTTGTGGGCATCGAGCACCGCAAGAAGTTCACGAGGCAGGGCCACCATCGAGCGGACGTCGAGACAGCCGCCGTGGGCATGGAGCACCTCGACGAAACGGCTCATGTGGGTGCCCTTGAAATGCTCGGGCAGATCCACGGTGAGGGCGGCAGTGGCGACGCTGTGCTGCACGCTGCCTCCCTTGTCCCGCACTTCCACAGGGAAGCGGAGGCCTTTCACGCCGACCTTGTCGATGGCCAGACGGCGGTCATCCCGCTCGTTCTGGGTGTCCTTGAGTTCCTGCATGGCTCAACTTGAAACGGAAAGAGCTTGTTCGGGTCACGAACAAGCTCCTTCGCGGAAATGATGACCTTGAACCGCTTACGGAAGCAGGTTGATCTGCCGGGCCTGCTTGATGGAGCGGGTGATCTGGCGATGAAGCTTGGCCGAGACTCCGGTCACGCGACGTGGCAGGATCTTGCCGGTCTCGGTGGTGAACTTGGTGAGGAGTTCCGGGTTGAGGTGATGGACGTTGGCCACCTGGATGTCATGCCGACGGCTTGGCATCTTGCGGTTCGCCTTGCGGAAGGCGATACGGCGTTGGACGGTTTTAGGCTCTGTGGACATGAGGAAAATCAGCGGAGTTCACGATGAAGGGTGCGGCGCTTGAGAAAGTGATTGAACTTC
>JAIXPW010000217.1 GCA_027485995.1 Verrucomicrobiaceae bacterium | reverse complement strand
TCAGAAGTGGATCGACCAGGCCCAATCCGTGAACCTCTTCCTCGCCACCCCGGACATGAAGACCCTCTCTCACATGTACCGCCGCGCCTGGGACAAGGGGCTCAAGACCACTTACTACCTCCGCACCCTCCAGGCCTCCAACGTCGAGAAGTCCACCATCGAGTCCCGCAAGGAAACCCGAGGCCTCATGGCCCGCGACGGAGCCCCCGAAAAACGCGAATACACCGCCGAGGAAAAGAACGCATGCTCCATCGACGCGATGATGAACGGCGGGACTTGCGAGGCCTGCCAGTAATTCGTAATAACATTTGAGACCTCTAGGGGGCGCATTCCGCGCCCCCCACATCTTTACAAACCGAACGAATTCTTGTCTCATATCGGTATAGTAGTCCGAATTCAACTATGGGAGGCCTTCTCAATCACTAGTTCCTACACACTTAGAGAAATAAGTCTTCATTGAACCCGGAACCCAATCAGTCATACAATCAATGTATCCGACAATTGCCTCCCAATTCCCACAAAGTCTGATCGAAAGAATACAGGCAGGCAGAATTGTCCCCTTTGTCGGAGCGGGTGTATCCATGGCAATAAAGTCGAAAATCGATGGAACCCCTCTATTCCCAAGCTGGAAACAGCTCCTTTTGAGGGCAGCGGAGAGACTCGAGTCTGAAAATAAAAGAACCTATGGTGATCTTGTTAAGAATCTGATCGAGATCGACAAACCTGAGTATCTTCAAGCAGCCAAATTTGCTAGGGATGCCCTAGGACCAATTTGGTTCGAGTTTCTCAAGGAACAATTTGATCACACAAAAGACCAAGCTGACGATTCAACGCTAGAACTAGCCAGGTCGATATGGCGACTCGGCAGCAATTTGATTATAACAACGAATTATGATCGCTCGCTTCGGTGGGCAAACCCAAATCACGAAGACTTAAACACCTGGTCTATCGAGGCGCCTGCAGAGCAAGCAAACATGCTAAAAGAAGGGCTGCAACGATCAGTGATCTGGCATCTCCACGGATGTATTGATGACGCTGCAAACCTCATACTAACTCCGGACAGCTACGATAGAATCTATTCCTCCAATACTGTTGAAGCCCGCTACTCAACCGGACTTCAAACTCTAAACTTCGTAATCCAAAGCAGATCACTTCTATTCATCGGGTTTAGTTTGGATGACATACGCTTTGGGCAAAACCTAAAGTCGGCCAGTGAAGTCTTTGCAGGAGCGTCGGGCCCTCACTATGCGCTAGTCCATGCATCAAACAAAAGCGCTTTTGAAAACCTCGATATCCCAGGCGTAGAGCTGATCCCATTTGCCGACTACGGAGCCCCCATCATCCAAATCATAAATGATCTCCACAGCTACAAGGCGACCGAATCCTTATCCATAAATATCGAATCACCTCCAAATGAAATCGAAGTCGAAGGAATTCAAATTAGCTACGTCACAGATCAAGGCATATTAGAAGAATTCGACGATTCATGTGATACTCCTCCCCCAACAGCTACCTGGGTGGGAAGATCCACCGAAATGGAACTACTGAGCTCCTCGAGTATTAAAGTTATTGCCATTACTGGAATTGGAGGGCAAGGGAAGTCTACTCTTATTGCGAAATTTCTAACCGAATTGCCGGAAGTCTACACTACATGGGATTGGCGCGACTGCAAAGAAGAGAGCAACACCCTACATACTCACCTAGTTAGGATAATCGAACGCCTTACTAAAGGACGCCAAAAGGCCTCTTCTTTGTCATCAGAAAGCATCGAGAATGTCGTTCGGATCTTCTACAACCTAACTGCATCCATGCGTGCAGTCTTCGTTTTTGACAACATCGACAAGTATATCGATGCCAATCGTGCGCAAGCAGTCGGCGGCATGCACGCTTTGATTAGCGGCGCATTGAAAAGCCCAGGTGGATCTAAATTTGTTTTTACATCGCGTCCAAAAATAGATTACCCTGATACAGCATTTCTTCAAATCGAACTCAATGGACTCTCACTGATCGAGACGATAAGTTTATTCGAATCACGATCTTTGGAAGTAGATTTGAAATCCATCGAAGAGGTTCATGAACTAACCCAAGGACACCCCCTTTGGATCAGCCTTATAATTACACAAGTCCTCAAAAATCGAGTTGAAATCAAACAGCTGATTACAAAGATCAAAGGTGGAAAGGAAGCCGGACTACCCAATGCAATGCTCCAAGAGATTTGGAAGACATTGACGCCCAAACAACAGAAACTCCTCCGCTATCTTGCTGAACTCGTTCGACCAGAAAGTGAGAAGCAACTTGAAAAATACGTAGAAAGAGACTTAAACTCGAATCAATTTCACAAATTAATTCGCCAACTCAAGCACCTGGACTTAGTTGTTGTAAAATCTCCTCAAAATGCGATCGACACAATCGAACTGCATCCTCTTGTTCGTGAGTTTGTCCGGCGTCAATATTCTCAATCAGAGCGAATGCCCTACATTGGGGCGATTATCGCATTCCTCAATGATACAATAGCGATATTGAGGCCGAACTTGAGATCAGAAATGTCTTATGCAATTCTTCAGAATTGGACAACCAAAGTAGATCTTCTTACGAATAGCGGCAATTACATCGATGCGATATTGGTACTTGAAGAGGCGAGGGTTCCACTCCAAGTGAAAGGATACTCAGAAGAGTTTATTAGACTCGCGATTGGTGTTCTATCAATCGTAGATTGGGCAGATCTAGCACTCGCAGACTCAAAAGGCTTTGAAGACATTTTCAAATCATTAGTGGATGAGCTTGATCAAATGGGTAGATTTTCAGAGTCAGACGAGTTCATTAATCGATTCGAGAGTATTGTTGCGGGAGCGACTAGCAAATACGTATTGCTATGTGAAATGAGATGCCATCACTATTGGTGCATGGGTGATTTTGAGCTTGCCAAAGAGTGGGGACGTAGAGGCGTCGAACTTAAGAAGAATAGCAGCATCGATACTCGTCACGATTGTGGACATGACCTGGCTTTGGCACAGAGGGATTCAGGTGAAATTGATCCAGCTGTAGAATATTTTCTGCATGGAACATCTCTCGAAGACTCGATCTCTACTGTTGATTTCGACAAATCTCGGGCAGGAGCATTTTATGGAAATATTGGAAGGTCGTTGCATTTCAAAGGAGATACAGACAATGCGCTGACTTGCCTAGTAAAGGCCGCTTGGTTAATTGAGCGTGAAAGCAACGCTCAAAAGCATGTGAATGTGGGCTGGGCATCAATGTGGCTAGGTGAAATTCTTGAGGAAAAAGAACTGTATGACGACGCTTACGCGTGCTATCGCCGTGCTTCGATCAAATGGGAGTTTGTTTCTCCTTTTAGAGCAGAACGGGCGCAAGCGGCAGCCAAGAAAATAGAGTCAATGATTTCAAGTTCGTCAGTTAAGATCAATGACTTGAATTTAGATATATACTTTTCAAAATTATTGAGCAAATACTTGAAAGCCAATTAGCTGTTTAGGTGGGTTGGTGTAGATTAATAAAATTCAATCGATCCATTAGCACGATTCATCTAGCTCTTGGGAAATGCCTTCGATATAGCTTCTTACAAAATCCGACTTCAACACGTAGCAGCGCATGCTTTCAATGCTACCTTTCAAAAGAATTCCTTCCCAACGTAGATTTCCTTGATTTGGCTTCGTCGGAGTAACCGAAAATACTCCACCTCCACTAAACCCTTGGAGGCTTTGCAATCCTCCTCGATTTGAGACAGTGTATTCGTCCATTCCTTTGAATCGATCTAAATTATTCAACTCTAGAGGAATTAGCGTTCCAGTCTGTTTCGCATGCTTTTTTTCATAATCGATCTCATTGAGCTCGTTAGGATATCCGGCCAGAAAATATTTTGCACTCGCGGTCCGGGATTGAAACTTGTTCCAAGACAAGTCAAATATCTTATTGCTCGATATTTTCGACGGATCAAAGAGCTTGTCGCAAACCGAAAACACCCTGATATCCATGTGGTCCGTGTCATCTTCTTCGCCGGTATCAATTGAAAACACATTGTCGATCGGCAGAAAATGATGGCCTCCAGATTCATACGGAAACATTACTTGATCCGGTCTGTAGCTTTTCGAGCCATGCGCAGATGTAACTACGAACAATCTATCTTCCCATCTCAATACAACAGAGGTTCCATGGCTCCCATATTCCCAGTTTTCGGATTCATTGTCGAACCAAACAGGCCTTGTGAATCCAAGCATCGTCTCTGCCATTTCTTTATTAATTGACATGAATTGGGGTATTACGAAATCCAATTGTGGTGTCTAAAAGGGGTCAGTCCTGAAATTCAAATGTTGAGCCTTTTCCCCTTTCCCGCTAGCGTCTTTCCCCATGGCACGATCGGTTCGAAGGCGAGAGGAGTCTCGAAAATCGGATACTCTTACAGTAGCGTTTGTTCTTATTACTCTTCGTCGAAATGTCTTTCGAATGTTCGGCATTCTATTGGAGAATCGTTTGAATCCATTTTGCGGATGACATCTAGAAATTGATGGTTGATTTTGAAATATTTAATAATCTGAATCGATTCGTAACGAGTAATACCCTGTGCTTCGATGGCGTATCGGATATCATAATAGCCTTTGAAATCTTTAAGCCGAACGGGGTCGGAGTCAATTTCCTCGAGAATCGCTCTCAGTGCGCTAACTTTCTTATTGCTGATCAATGAAAGGCCTTCCAGCTCTTCGTCAATGCATTCTTCGATTCCCTTCAAGAGGCCGAAAGTCCGCTCGGTGGCACCCGCGGTAGCAATCTCTAATTTGTTTTGAATCCTATACATCTCGCCCAGCAGTTTACCAAAAACTAGTTTGGGTAAAGATTCAATTCCTGGATTAGCCAGCGCCTTTATTGCCAGCGCTGCTTCCACTGAAATATTTCCGCCTGTCTCGCGCCTTGCTATCGTCTCCCGTGAAACTCCTAGAAGGTCAGCGCATTTTGCCTGAGTCAATCCCGTCTTTTCCCTCATTTCTCGATATTCGGTTGAGTTCATAATTTTTGTTGCCCCAAAGCAATCGCCGATTTGTGACATTTTGTCAACGTTTTTGTGACAATTTCTTACACTCACTTTGAGCTAGGTCACTCCAGTGAAAGGGATCAGTTACGGTGACGGCTGCAAGGGATTTTTAGGCGATTTCCAGGCTTTGGAGGTGGCTTGGATTGAAGGGCTTTCCTGACCTCAGGATGCCGAACATGAGGTACAGGAGCTTCGTCATGATGGCCCCGATGACGACGATGGATTTCTTGCCCTTTTCCTTGAGCCGTTGCCCGAAGGTTCGACAGAGCGGGTTGTAGCACATGGCGCTCATGGCGGAAAAGAAGAGGGCTTTGCGCAAGCGCGAGGAGCCGGCCTCGCTCATGGGGGTGTAGGTGGTCGCTGGGGTCCGTCCGCGCATGGTAACATTCCACAGTAGACCGATCGCTCCCTAGACCGATCGCTCCCAACAACGTAATTGTCCGGGCCTGCGAGACCGCTCCGAGTCACAAGATTTAGGCGTGGTGCTCCACGTTTCCCATCGACCTTGGGCGGGTTGCCAGCCCAGCAGATCAAATTGGATTGACGAACCAGTATCTAGCAAACTAGGCACGCGGATAGAACTTTTGAAATTCATGAGACGACTCACCATTATTGCTGCTCCATTCCTCCTTTTGCTCACGTCATGTGTCGAGCAATTGAAAAAGGCCGAGACTACTGACCTCCCACCGACAGGAAAACGAACTCTTGTCGTCGTTGAATCGAATCTTCCCTTCGACTTGGATCAAGATGCGGAGCTGTCGAAGATCATCGCTGGAAACTATGACGTCAAGCGGGTGATTCTTTCCTCCAGCTACGATGAGAAACTCATGAGGGAAAATTTCGCGGCTAGCAAGAAGCTGCCTGGCTGGAATCAGAGCCTCACCTTCGAAGACTATCTCAGGAAGCGGAACACTCCCATGAACGAGGCCAGCATGGAAAACATCAGGAGGTATGGCATCACCAAGACCCCTGAGCTAGTTGTCGTTTCGCCGGAAGGAAAGGTGGTCGATCACTATCTCCAGCATCACGGTGACTACCTCTTCGAAATGATACTGAAACAGAAGGTTAGCACCAGGTGGTCTGACGATGAACGTCGAGCTACTTTGTGGAGCCTGATGGACGCCGATGACTATGATAGCGTCAAGCGATTCCTCACCCTTAACGCCCGCTGAAAAATCATGAAATCCATCAAACTTGAAATCTGCTTGCTGAGCTCACTTCTGTTGGCCAGCTGCACTCCCACAATCCCCAAAGGGGGGCTTTCCGGCTACGAAATCCTCCCACAACCCAAAGCTACATCGTTCTATCCCGTCGGGAGCGGCTGGATCAAGGGAGTGGGCCCCAACGGCCAAGGAACTGCGGAGGTCGTTTCAGAAGGTGTCGAGAGTCTGGACCAGAAATCAAGTGGCAAGGTCACGGCCGACGTTGACGCCGAGGTGAATAAGGTTTTGACCGCTTCACTAAATCTATCCACGGGCAGCCTGAGTAACGTCCACGTCGAAGATCTCCGTCACCGGCGAGTGGACAATATCAGTGACAGCGCAAACAAGGGATTGATACTCTGGGAGACCATCGAGGGATCACGTATTTCTTTCAAGACGAACAAAAATCATTCTGTAGGTGCAAATGCAGACTTGGAAAATGAAGCGATCAAGAATGTTGGTGACGCGAAATTGAAGTTCAACAAAATCGGCGATTCCGAATACGTCGCGACCTCGGAACGGCCACTGGTCTTCGCCATTAAGGTAGTGAATCTAGAGTTCTCGCAGGAATCGGAAAATGTCTCCATCTCCGATACACCTGGCAGTTCCAAATTTGGGTATGAGATCACACGCACAGAGCCCGAAGACGTGACCAACAGAACCGTGAACGTATTTATCACCAATCCCACACTTTCAAAATGGGCGGGGGAAAAGACCACCCTTTCGACCGATAAAGTGTGGGTCAAAGCGGATAAAACTGGCAATAACGGAAGATTTACGTGGGATACCATCCGACTAAACTGGAATCCTAACAGAACTGCCGTAATCAACCGACAAACCTCCATCGTCACATCTGCCAAATCGAAGTGAATGAAAAGGGTCAGTTACGGTGATGGATGCAAGGGATTTTTTGGCGATTCCCTGGCTTTGGAAGTGGCTTGGATTGAAGGGCTTTCCTGACCTCAGGATGCCGAAAATGAGGTGCAGGAGCTTCGTCCTGATGGACCCGATGACCACGATGGATTTCTTGCCCTTCTCCTCAAGCCGCTGCCCGAAGGTTCGACAGAGCGGGTTGTAGCACATGGCGCTCATGGCGGAAAAGAAGAGGGAAGAGGGCTTTCCGCAAGCGCGAGTAGCCGGCCTTTCTCATGGAGATCTCGAGGAAGCGGATGGGGGCTTTGAGATCAGGTTTGTTGAACAGATCGGAGGCAAGACCGAGTCGGTTCCGGAAGCGAACCAGGCCGCGCCTTTTTGTTTTCATTGAAAGGCGTCAGTTCGAACAAACCTCGTGGCGGAAATCGGGTCCTACTGGGTCGGCTCGCCGTAGTGACCGTTCGTTTCCGCGACGGGCAGCTTCGGGCGGGAGGCCTGCGGCTGGTCCTCGGCGAGCCAGCGGTTGCCCTCGAAGCGGAAGGTCTCGGGGGCGGTGCCTTCGCCGATGTTGAGCTCAGTGGAAACCTGCGCGCGGCGGAAGGTGATGGTGTTGTCCGCCACCCGGACCTTGCGGCAGGGCGCGAAGCCGGGTTCGCGGGTTTCCTGCAGGATGCGGAAGATCCACTTGGTGGGCCGCAGGATGGTATTGCCGGTGAACTCCGCGCCATCGACGCCGGTGAAGGCGCAGGCACAGGTGCCGCCTTCGAGGGTGTTGTTGCGGATGACAATGTCCTTGGCCTCGTACGTGGCACCGGGTGGACGGAAGTAGTCGAGGCCGGTGGAACCGCCGACCTGGATCGGACGCTCGCCGGCATCCTTGAACACGCAGTTCTCGATCACGATCCTGCTCGATCCGCCCTTGAACTGCGGTCCGGTGTGTTGGGAGAACCCCTTTTTGCCAGTGATCCGACAAGCGCGGATGAGGGCGTCCGAGCAGCCGACGAAGTCGATGGCCTGGCCTCCCCAACCGGAAATGTCGCAACGCTCGATGCGCAGCTGCTGAAGGCCGGAACACTTGATCGCATCGCAGTTCCCTTGCGGTCCGATGTCCTCGATCCGCAGGTCTTCCAGCACCGCGCCCTTCACCGGCGCGGTGCGCTGACCGCCGTCGTCGAGGTTGAAGCCGTTGCCGGTCTGGCCCTTGCAGTGAAGGTGGCGCAGGGTCAACCCCGGGCAGCGCGAAAACTGCCAGGCATTGGTCCCGCCGCGGAACAGGGGTGGCGACTTCGGATCGAGCGCTTCGACGGTGAGATCCGCAAGCCCGCTGAGCGAGTGGCCGCCCG
>JAIXPW010000121.1 GCA_027485995.1 Verrucomicrobiaceae bacterium | reverse complement strand
GTCGGCACCGAGGGCAAGGTCCTCGGCATCGACCGCTTCGGCCTCAGCGCCCCCGGCGACACCGTCTTCAAGAAGCTCGGCATCACCAAGGAAGCCGTCATCGAAGCCGCGAAGTAATCTTCCGCTTCAAGCAGTCTCCCCAACGGCCCGCCCCAAAAAGGCGGGTCGTTTTTGTGGAGTCTCCACACTCCTGTGGGGTCTTCGGCGGTGAACGGCGAAGTGGGTAAGGCAATGCCCCGACACCCTACACCGGCCTGGCTGCCGGGCTGGGTGAGGCCGAAAGGGGTGAGGAATTCATGCGGGATCGGTCGGGAGGTGGGCAAAGATGGTGACGGAATCCTAGTCCTTGTAGGCATCGCCGGGGGTTCCGCGCAGTTCGTAGCGGGAAAGGCTTTTCTCCGGGGGGCATCGGGTGACGTGTTGATAGGATCGGATAACGTTCCGGTAGCGTCGGGCGGTGTTCCGGTAGCATCGGGCGGTGTTCCGGTAGCATCGGGCGGTGTTCCGGTAGCGTCGGGCAGCGTTCTGGTAGCATCGGGAAAGGGTCCGGGATGCCTATTCAGAAAAACAGAAAAAATGGGGAGCCGATTCGGCATCCGATGGCCCTGGGGCGTAAAAATCTGACACGCCCCTCAAGCCCTCTGCGGACAAGCCCGCGCCAGAGGCCCCGGTGAGGAGGAACCTTCCGCTTCCGACCGCACCTCACCCGACAGATGCCGGGGACGAGAGTGTACCCGCTCCGGTCGTTGAGAATCACGGTCAGTCAGCAGTGAACTTCCTCCTTGTCCTTGTTGCTTTTGTGCCGGATTCTCCATGGTATGCATTGGATCGTCGAAAAGGAGTTTGGCCCAGAAATCTCATGAAAAACATTTTCTGCTTTGTTTTGATGCTTGTGGCGCAATCTCCTGCCGCAGAAGAGCCGACTCATCAGGCACCAGTGGCGGATACTGGTATTGTTGTTGATAAAAATCCAAAGGATGAGGTAGTTCCTGACGCGGAAGGGAAGTCCTACTTTCCAAAGGGTCGAGAATCCTACTACACCGCATACTATAGGGCCGCAAATTTGCCATCGTTGCAATCGCTTCGCCTCAATAAAGGAGAGGTGCGCTTCCGGGTGGCTTTTCTTCCTTCGTTCTCGAACCCATTATTTCTTTCTTATTCACGAGATAAAACCGGAGGTCTCATCTCCGTGGCACGCCTTAGTGGAAGATGTGTGTTAGAGGATCAACCCGGAACGGTGGAGTTGCAGGGTGCTGTCCGAATAAAGCCTGAAAATGCCGATGCATTTGAGAAAATTGCAGTCTTGCCAGAAGTCCGCGATCCGCTCAAGGCATTGGATCCACGATTGCTTCCACTCTTCAATGGATTGGATGGCCAGCGATGGATTCTTGAGGTATTGACTAGTGAAGGTTACACAATGGTGGATATCCAAAGTCCGGAGTCGTTTAAATACATTGAGGGCGAAGTCCGCAAGCACTTCGAAAATGAAATTCGGAAGGATCCTCAAAGATATGAATTGCCAGAAAGTTTTAAGAAGTATGGTCTTCCGGATCTGGATGTTTCAGTATTCGCGACCTTTTGTTCGGATGTGCTGAAAGCGGCGGATGTGTCCATCCCAATTAAGAAGGGAGACGAGAGACCTACATATCGAGCCGAATAAGCTGGCACCGCATCAAAACAAAGGGACAGACAACTAGACACCACATCAAAACAAAGGGACAGACAACTAGACACCATTCGTCGCGTCGTTGCGCCGTTGATAACTTTTTTGCCCGGCTGAGACAGTCGGGACACGTTGCTGGAATGAATCAAAAAGAGGGGCGTGGGCGGCCCGCCCGCAGCAAATGGTTCGTCACGGGCGAGCCGCCCGTGCCCCTTTTGGGGCTACGGAGAACAAATGCTCTGACAAATCAATTGGTTCATGCAACGCCGCAACGAGGAAGAGGGGTTGGACCTTGGTTCTGATTCGTCGCGTCGTTGCGCCGTTGCGTGAGATTCCCTTTTCGGATTCTTCCTGTCGCTCGCATCCGGTTTTCCCTACGCCATTTACCATCGGCACGCGGAAGAAGCCCGTCAGGTGCTTGTGTTGGATCTGCGGAGCCCGCCGGCTTTGATTCGGGATCAATTTGCGGCGCGGTCAATAGGTTCAAGCGCCTTCCCTGATCCCTTTTGCTCGTTGAAAAGGCTCTTTCACTCTTCGAGAAAGATCATTCACTTTCTGAATAAGGCGCGTCATTTCTTCACAAAGGCTCTTCAACTCCTCACAAAGGCCCTTCAACTTCTCACAAAGGTCCTTCAACTTCTCACAAAGGCCCTTCAACTTCTCACAAAGGCCCTTCAACTTCTCACAAAGGCCCTTCAACCTCTCACAAAGGCCCTTCAACCTCTCGAATCACCCCGTTTTCTCTTGCCATGGCCCCGCCGATTTGGCAGACGCATCGCCGAAATAGGCAAAAGCGGTCTCGTGACGGTTTGCGGGGCTGGTTTGCCTCCTGATTCACTGATCCCAACCACCCATTGCCATGGCCAGCGAACAATCCTTCTCGCACCGCGCGCAACGCGCGGATGAACTCAGCGCGGCGGTTGCCGCCATGACTCCACCCTATGCACCGGCCGACGCCCGGTTCTCCCTCGCCGCGTTGAATGCGGCGGTCGGGGCCGCGAAGGCGGCGAACACGGCCGTCGACGAGGCCCGCCCGCCCTATCAGGACCAGACATCCGACCGCGCCGCGCTGTTGAAACTCATCGGGCCGCTGGTGACGCAATCCCTGGCCTACGTGAAAAGCAACACCGCCTGGGCCAAGCGCTACGATGCGGTCAAGGACCTGGCGGACAAGGTTCGCGGGATTTCCCCACCCAAGGGCAAGGTGACCGATCCGGTGCCGGACAAGAAGGAGCGCAGTCGCGGGGAGCGGAGTTATGTCGAGATCGCCGCGCATCTGAAGCGCTACATCTCCCGGCTGGATGGGCTGGCCGGATTCGCCCCGCAGGATGACCGGATTTCCATCGCCTCCCTCACCGACCACTGGACGCTGCTGAATGGGTTCAACCAGACCCTCCCCGCCCTCGCCCAGACCCTCGCCGACGCCATCAGCGACCGCCAGGAAGCCTACACCGGCCCCGCTGGCCTGAAATTCGTATTCGACGGCGTGAAAACCAGCGTCAAAGGCCAATACGGCCAGTCGTCTGGCGCCTACAAATCCATCAGCGGGAAGAAATGGTAAAGGGCAGACCCCTCTCGTGAACCCTTGAAACTTGAATCTGAAATCCGAGCACTTCCAGCCTTCCCAACCACTGAGATCCAACTTGGCTTGCCAGCATGACGGATCTAAAATCTGCATCATGACCAAGGTCGTCAAACTCCGTAACTCCGGGTTGCCTTTGACCCGAATCAGCCACCGGTTGTTCAATACCCCCTAAATACGACAGGTTGTTTAACAACACTGTTGTGCCAAAGAATCCATGAAGCGCGAACTCTGCCAGACTCTAGACGAGCGCGTCACCCCGTTCATGGACGCGTTGGGCTTTACGTTCCGAAAGTCGAAGCGAGACTACAGGAGAGCATCCGGCGAAGCGGTCCAGGTAGTGACAACTGACGTGCTGGGCTATCCAGATGGAACCTACCGCATCGTCTCCCACTGCGCCCTGACCTTTCCGCGACTCCTCGACGCCTTCTTTGAACACCACGCTTACGCACAAGCAAAGGGAAGAAGCGACTCGCAAGTGGTCACCTTGAACTGCGACGAGATTTACCGGCCTGAGATCAGCGCGAATCTATTGCTCTCCGCAGATGACCCGACCTCTGCAATTCACAATCTGGAGATCGGCATTAAGGACGATGTGCTTCCGTTCCTCGACAAGTATTCCGACCTATCGACTCTTATCGAGAATCTAGACGATCCGAATTGGCGGAACAGGATTACATCCGACCCTCTAGCTCGGGCGACTGTCCGCCTCACTTACCATGCGCTTGAGCAAGATCGCACGGCGTTTGATACCGCAGTCGGTGACTTGAGGAAGTATTTGGGCACACCTCAAGGCACTGTTCACGCAGGAGTGATGGAGGCATTGGTGTCGGGCCTTGCAGACTCCCACCTTAACAAGGCACAACAAGGCGTCGCTCCTAACGCCTGATCCACCCCGACTTCAATCCGTCATGACCATTTCACCCTTAACCCGCAGTCGACGCCTCGCCCCCGGTCAGGCGTAGGAGGACTCGACGTAGTCCAAAAAATGAAGACGCTTCTCACAATGATTCTTATGCTCTCAATGGTGCATTTGGACGCCCAGAACGTAGCAAGTGACGATCATTTGCTGAGGACCATTGCAGCTGATTGTAAGGGGCTCGATGCGCTGCTGAAAGACGACTGGATTGTCGTGTCCAGCAAGAACGAGATCACTCTCACGTCAAGATTTGAGGTTTTTCAAATTGCCTACTCAAATCCTCCAAGGAGTCCTAGATTGCCAGAATTTTCCGGTTCTTCCCGCGATTTAGTGGGTGGCTTCCGGTCGCAGGTCCAGGCGAAGGCTGCTAGGGTCGCTCCATGGAACAGTCTCTGACGGCGCATTATGCCATGCTTTTGGGGCTTGATAG
>JAIXPW010000208.1 GCA_027485995.1 Verrucomicrobiaceae bacterium | reverse complement strand
CCCTGATATCAACACCTTGCCCCAAGAAAATCGTTGTCAAATCAAGGATTCCAGCCATCCTGAGCCCAAGTGGGATTGAGGCAATATCAAGCAGCTAGATCCTACGAATAAATACTGTTCGGCAAGAATACAACCATGACTGAGAGAATAAAGTGCCTGCGATGCGATGCAATGATTCTGCCACAAACCGCCCGAGCGACAGGCGGCACCTGCATGCCATGCCATCACAAGATGACCTCCCCGCCTCCACTACCCACCCCGGCGCGATTGCCTCGGCAATTGGCATTCCCTGATGGACTCGATATTGAGATGGCGGTGCGTGAGTTCCTTGAGCTAGGACGCAGCATTCAAGCTGGCAACCAGATTACCGGCCGTATTGCGTTAGCGAAGGTTCTTACCTGGTATAGAGACACCCGGATTGTAGGTGCAGATTTTGGAGAAGACGGAGATATGCTCCTGCTGCAATCGGGATCCACTCAACCGCTTGAGTTGAGTGAGCCCAAAGACTTGCGTAATACCACAGACAGCGAGTTGAGTTTTGCTCAGCAGAGCTGTCGCTATGTGGACTTCACTAGGCAGGTTTGTGCTTCTGGTGTTGATGAGGAAGTCGAGTTTGATGATGCCGCAGTGAAGATGAGTATCACACTCGGTTTTGAGCCCGCAGACGGGAGTGAGGCATCATCGAGCATCTGGATCTGTAGCCCTGATGAGATTGATGGAGCGATCCGGGAGTTCATGACTCCCTATGTGAGCGCCCTCATCGAGAGACCTGTGAAGTCGTTGGCGATATTCGTGTCAAGATGCGGATAAGCCAACTATCATTGCCGAACAAGCCGTGGCTCCTAACGGGCCATAAGCATTTCAACCTCATTCCATTTTCATTTCAATCGCTCCCGTAGGAGCACTCAATCGTTCGTCAAGAATCTGCCACCATGGAAGAAGATAAACTCATAAACCAAGCTCGGGTGGGTTTCGCCATTCTACGATGGAGCACGCTTGTCGCGCTTCTGGTGCTTCCCTTCACATACTCCCAGGGATCCGCAGCACCAGCTTTGATTGCCAGCGCATTGCCGATCGCATTTTTCTGGCTGGCCTCGTTAGTGATGGCATGGCGAAGCCGCAATCAGCTCTGGTTTGGATTAGCCTTCCTGATCGTCGTGATTGCCCCAAGATTTATCGGACTTCACGATCCTGGATTGCCAGATCCGCACTCATTTCAGTGGATTTGTTTTCTCATGATCTTTGCTGGTGGTCCATTGTTACTATTTCGCAAGTCGATGTTGCAGCTCTCCCATCTGAACCCAACGACGAACAAGCCGGCTCATCCAACGGCGGGCAACGTCCTTCTTTGAATTCGGGCTTCCCTCACCGCCGTGGATGGCCTATACGTTCGGCGATAAAAATTATGTCCTTATTACAAACAGCAAGAACTGTTGCAGCAAATCTTCCCACAGATGACGCTCTGCGAATCACACTTGAAGAGATGGATACGCGAGGCCATATCGGGCGCTCAAATCCAATTACACTACCTAGCATTGTCGCAGCAGTGAATTCAAGATTGAATAGTCCATTGACACAGACACAGTGGCAGACCTTAGTATTAAAGCGATCACGCACAGGGACGTGCTTTATTGGATCTGGATCTAGGGGTTACTACATCATTGATACTATTGATGATGCCATAACGATGCGGGATTTCTACGAATCACGAATACGTTCTGAACAAGCTCATCTTGACAACCTAAGAAGACAAGTTCGGACGCAATGCGGTTGGACAATCTGAATCAAAGAGGCCGAACAAGGCGCACCATGCAACCACTACCAGCCGATCTGTTTAGATGATTTCACATAATTACAAAACTAACCCTGTGATCGACGCTCGCCGCCGCTGGTAGTGGTGCATGTGCTCGACGTTCGGCAGTAAAAATTGTGAGCACCGAGACAGCAACTCATGAGCCTAAGAGCAGTCCAACTGGTGGCTGCTCAATCGGCTGTGCCAGCATTTTCGTTCTGATCGGACTTCTCTTTCCATTTCTGCACGTGCTTGGGGGCACATGGGAGGGCGGCGAGATGATGCTGCTGCCAATGTTCATTGGCTTCCCGTCGTTTATTGTCGCACACATCCTAGCGATTGTAGCAATATCTTCCGGTTCGCATTCAACGCGACGAGCCGGTAAACGGGCATTATTGCTCATTTGGTGCAGTATTGCTCTCGTGTCTGCCATCGGTTTCGTCGCCGATACTTTTTTCAGGAAACCACGGTATGAGTTATCACCGTGAATAATCCAAGAAGCCGAACACGACGGCTCATCCAACGGCGGGCATCGTCCTTCTTTGAATTCGGGCTTCCCTCCCCGCCGTGGATGGCCTATATCGTTCGGCAAAAATCGCAACCACTCTCCCTATGCCAAAATCACGCAAAGTCGAAGTTCCAAGCACAGGCTCACCCGTTCTAGACGCATGGGCATTGGCTTCTCATTTGCAGAGTCAGGGCGTGGATGTCTGGGCGGAGCTCAATAAGGCGAACGGCACGACTGAGGTGAGTAGCGTTGATCCCACAGCACCCGTATCTGAGGCGGGCTTACCGCTCATTCCGCGGCGTTGGATCTCCGATTTAGCGCCAGAGAAGGTCGCTGATTTATTCTATAACTGGGTCCTTTCGACAGCGGGGCGCGACGGTGCCGACTGGGACTTAACTTGCCTTCGAGTCCACGCTATGCCCCAACAATGGAGACTCATCTATACGATTTGTTGGCTACAGGCTGAGGTTGATAACGGAGGACACGAACAGTTCTTCTCCAACGGTCAGGGCGAGTTTGATGAAGAGACCGAGGCAGATTTGCGTTTCATCGGAGCAGATCAGTTCCTGAAGCTATTCAGCGAGGCCCGTAGGTTGTATTACAGTGCACCGGCAGACTACACCGAACGTATTCCCGAGATTGAACCGCTCGATGATGACTTTTATCAACAGAAGAAGAGTCCATACGTTTTGGTTGGGGAGTATGTGCTATCCCATCTCGCAGACTACTGTGTGGACTGACCATCGCATGAACGCAGTGAATTCAATAAGCCGAACAATTCGTGGCGCACCAACCGGCCATAAGCTCTTCAATTGCATTTCAACATCCCTTCAACCGCGCCGGTGGGCGCACATCTGACGTTCGCCCAAACTCAACGCCTCCTCGTGCAAGAATCCACCATCCAGACCCTGAGAGCGGATTACGCCCGATTTGAAGGGATGGCGGCTACGGGAGCCACAGCATCGGAGATTGAGTTGGCATCCCAGACCCTTGGCATTCCGTTCCCATCCGACTACGTAGAGTTTCTTTCTCTTTTTGGCGGCGGCTATGCCCGTTCTTATGCCATAGCCGGGCTACGCGAGTGGCAGATGGCAGCTAATGATTGGCATGTAGTTACCAAGACCCAGCAGTTCAGCACACCTCCCTTTCCCGGCACCGAGCGATGGGTCATTTTCTCGGACGACGGCTGCGGCAATCCAATCGGCTTTGACTGTGAAGGGAGAGTCTGGATTTCCGACCATGATAGTCATGAGTGCATCTGTCTTGAGCAGAGCTTTGACGCTTGGCTTCGCAGATGGGCGCTAGACCTTGAGCCGAGGGGGCGGTATATCTCTAAGCATCCTTGGCCACAGATATGACCGACACTGCAAGCAACCCAAGGGCGAACAAAACGGATGCAGGCAACGGCTCGAAGGCTATCTGTCGTGTCAGCAACGTCTTACGCTCGCCGTCGCCTGATCCGAAGCGTTCGCTAAGAAAATGACATTCGAGGATCGAAAGCAGCAATACTTGTTCGAGCGTCATTCGATTGATGAGGTTCGGGCGTGGAATAGACGACTCAGATTCTTTCGATACTTTCGCGCCTACGGGGGGCACGCCAACGATGCAGACTCACTCGACGTCGCAATCAGCTACAACGGAGAGGCTGACTTACTTGCAGTCCTTGGGGCAGTCGGAGTTCATCCCCGTAGATTCACCGAGGCACCGCCGCAACCAAAGACAGGCGTGAGTTACCCGAGTGAGGAGTTTGAGAAGTTCCCAAGTATCGTCGAGGGGACACGCTGGATCGAGCAACCTGGACATACTGAGATATTTGGCACACCGGTTTTCCTTTGGTGCCACAAGGATCGGATCATGATTAGCCCGAGGAGTGATTCGTGGGACATCGATGAATCGACCATTCTCGCTGCCGAATTGATCGAGCCACATATCGCTGAGATGCATGACCGTATCATTGACCCTCCACGAGACACCGAACACTATTTGTGCGGAGCCAAACACCCAAAACTAAGAAGCGAACAAGGCGCTCCATCCAACGGCGGGTAACGCTCCAGTTTGAATTCGGGCTTCACTCCCCGCCGTGGATGAGCTAGACGTTCGGTAACACAGCCATCCCACAGGATGGGCGCGATGACACACCGGCCTTGATTTAGCGAGGCCTTGGAGGGTGTTTTCAGTGCATGGCGATTGCGACTTTTCGGG
>JAIXPW010000071.1 GCA_027485995.1 Verrucomicrobiaceae bacterium | reverse complement strand
GCTGGTGAAGGGAACCTGGAACCAGCGGCGTGCTCGGGTGGTAGAACGAATTCATTGAGGCATTCAAAATCAGCAACTTGAGGCGGGCAGGGGAGCCGCCATCCCGAAGCGAAGAAGCGTCTTCCCGTCTCGGGCGGGCAATGAACCGCAGGACCGCCCAACTGCCAAGCAGGATCTATGCCCGGTCATTGTGACGAGCATGCCCTTCTCACATCCTCGTCACCTTCGTCACCGACTTCTGAAGTCGGAGTTCATCGGGATTCATGCCTTTCATTCCAATCCAATAGTCCGTCACAAGCTCCCAAGCTGCAGACAGCCGTGCGGCACAGCCAGCTTCTTGCCACTGATTGATTCGATAGGCCCGAACCTCATCGAACGAGGCCAGTTCGGCTTGGGGCCAGTGCGAACGGTCTTTCAAGGGCTGGGCTCACATTGAAAGCACTAGCAAAGACCTTCTCGCCTCGTAAGGTGCTGTTCCCCCCCTCCAGATCTCACTTTGTCGGATCGATCGGGCCCGGAACGCTGGATTTGTCCCAGCCACCGCCAAGCGCGCGGTAGAGATCGACCACGGCTGTGACCTCGTCGAGGCGTGCCCGAGCGTGACGGAGCTCTGCAGCAAACAACTGCTGGTCGTTGTAGAGGACATCGAGGTAGCTGGTTGCTCCGTTCACGAAGGTTTCCTGGATCAGGTCGAGTGCCACGGTTCGGGCGTCGACCACCCGGCCGGTGGCCTCGCGGATCCCTGCGTTCTTGCTGCAGGAAACCAGGGAGTCGGAAACCTCACGCATGGCCTGGAGAACCGTGCCCCGATAGTCGGCCTCTGCCTCGTCCCGCGCCGCCTGAGTCCCGACGACACCCGCCCGCAGCCGGCCACCGGTAAACAAGGGCAGGCTCACGGTGGGACCGATCTTCCAATAGCGATTCGGGTCCTTCACCAGATCCGCGAAGTCGTTGCTGCTGAGACCCGCAGATGCTGTTAGAGAAATCCTTGGAAGCAGCTCGGCCTGGGCCACTCCGATGCGGGCATTGGCTGCAACAAGCAGCTGCTCGGAAAGTCGGACATCGGGACGTCGCGCGAGCAGTCCCGCCTGAAGCCCGGCCGGAGCGCTGACGACGATGCCCTGATCACTGATGGCGCGCCCCCGGCGAATCGCGCTCGGAGCACGACCACACAGGGCGCTCAACTGGTTCTCCAACTGCGCGATCTGCTTTTCAATCTGTCGGATCGCGGCATCCGCCTCCGCGACGAGGACGTCCGCCTGCTTCACGTCGGGAAGGGCACTCTGGCCGCCCTTCTCCCGCGCGCTGATGAGCGACTGTGACTCCTGGCGTGCTTTCAGTGTGCGCTTGGAAATCGCCAGCTCCTCATCCTGCTCGCGGAGGGTCAGATAGGCGGTGGCGATGCCCGCGATGAGTCCCTGTTGCACCAGGCGTTCGCCTTCCTCCGAAGCGAGCAACTGAGCCTTTGCCGCTTCATTCGAACGACGGATCTTTCCCCAGAAATCCACCTCGTAGTCGAACATCGTGAGCGCGGCTCCATGCGACTCGTAGTCACCGGAAAGCGCGGGATTGATCTTGTTGGTCACGTCTCCCAACTCGCCGCCGTATCCGACTCCAATGCTCGGAACCAATCTCGAACGGACCGAGGCCAGGTTCGCCTGAGCCTGAATCACCCTCGCGGCGGCAGCCTTGCGGTCCTGATTGTTGGCAAGGCCTTCCTCGATCAGATCGCGAAGGGCAGGATCGCGATAGACCGAACGCCAGTCGAGATCACCGAAGGTCTTCGAGCTGGAGCCCGAGGAGCCTCCGAAGCGAAAGAACGAGTTGGCTCCGGTGCTGGGGCGCGAGTAGTCGGGGCCGACCATGCAACCGGGCAGCAGGAGCAGGGAAACAAGGCCGGCTTTGAGGGAAATGGAGTTCATGAAAAGCGGTCGTGGTCGTTCATCCGTGGGCCGGGGTCTCACCCTGCGGCAGATCAGCAGGTTCAGGGGCTTGATCGTCGGTCGGTTTCTTCTTTCCCGATCCGTTCAGCCTCATCACGAAGACATAGCAGGCCGGAATGATGAAGACTCCGATGAGGGTGGCAATGCCCATCCCGAAGACCACAGCGGTGCCCATGACCTTTCGCGATTCGGCACCTGATCCCGCAGCGATGGCCAGCGGGACGGCACCGAGGATGAAGGCGAAGGAGGTCATCAGGATCGGACGGAGCCGGAGCTTGGCGCCGAGGATGGCGGCCTCGATGAAGGGCTTGCCGTTGTCGAACTCCATCTTCGCGAACTCGACGATCAGGATGGCGTTCTTGGCCGCGAGACCGATCAGCATGATGATGCCGATCTGGGCATAGACGTTGTTTTCGAAGCCACGCATCAGCAGGCCAAGGTAGGTGCCCAGGACCACAAGAGGGGTCGCCAACAGCACGCTGAAGGGCAGCGACCAGCTTTCATACTGCGCCGCCAGGAGGAGGAAGACGAACACGATCGCGAGTCCGAAAATGAACACCGCCTGACCCTCGGCCTTCTTCTCCTGATAGGTCAGCCCGGTCCACTCATAGCCGAAGTTGGAGGGAAGCACCTGCTTCGCCACTTCTTCCATGGCCGCCACCGCCTGCGCCGAACTGTATCCGGGAGCCGGTGCGCCGGTGATCTCGGTCGTGCGGAACAGGTTGTAGCGGGTGGTGAAGGCTGGACCGCCCGTCGCGGAGACATTCACGAGCGTGTCGAGCGGCACCATCAGTCCATCTTTGTTGCGGACGTTGAATTTCCGGATGTCCTCGGGCTTGCTGGTGAACTGGGGTTCGGCCTGCAGGAAGACCCGGTAAACACGGCCGAAGCGGTTGAAGTCGTTCACATAGGCACCGCCAAGATAGGCTTGGAGGGTGTTGAAGACGTCGCTGACGTTGACCCCGAGCTTGCGACATTTTTCCCGATCCAGATCGACCTTGATCTGTGGCACCGAGGGTCGAAAGCCGGTATAAAGGCGTGTCAATTCAGGCCGCTTTGAAGCTTCCATGAAGAACTTCTCCGACATCATCGCGAGTTCCTGCACCGATCCACCGGCACGATCCTGGAGTTCGAAAGTGAAGCCTGAAGCACTTCCATAGCCGGGCAGGGAAGGCGGACCGAAGGCGAGGGCCCGGGCTTCAGGGATCCGCATGAACTGGCCTGTTAGATTCCGGATGATGCCCTTGACGTGCGTCTGCGGAGTGGTGCGCTCTTTCCAGTCCTTCAGGCTCACGAAGAAGGTCAGCGAGTTCGGCGAGGCGACTCCGCTCATGATGCTGAAGCCGGAGATGTTCACGTAGGCGTCAATGCCCTCGGTCTTTGCCAGGATCTGCTCGATCTTGGCCCCGACAGCCTCGGAACGCTGCATCGAAGCGGCATTCGGAAGCTCCGCCGAGATGAAGAAGTAGCCCTTGTCCTCGTCCGGGACAAAGCCACCGGGAACCGCCTTGCCAAGAAACACGATCCCGACCACGGCCGCCACCAGCAGCAGCATGGTGCGCGCCGAACGCCGCACCAGATAGCCAACCACTCCAGTGTATCCCGAGGTGATGGCATCGAAGCCCTTGTTGAATCCGCGGAAGAACATGCCAAGTGGTCCCTTCTGGGGCTTCGGCGGACGGAGCAGCAGCGCCGCGAGGGCCGGACTCAGCGTGAGGGCATTGATGGCGGAGAAGATGACCGAGGCCGCGATGGTGATGGCGAACTGCTGATAGAGCGTGCCGGTCAGTCCGGGCATGAAGGCCACCGGCACGAAGACCGCGCAGAGGATCAGGGCGATCGCGATGACCGGTCCTGACACTTCCTTCATCGCCTTCTTGGTTGCCTCAACCGGAGTCGCGCCATGCTCGAGATGATGCATCACCGCCTCGACCACGACGATGGCGTCATCGACCACGATGCCGATCGCCAGCACGAGCCCGAAGAGCGTCAGGGTATTCACTGAAAACCCGAGCAGCGGGAACACCATGAAAGTCCCCAGCAGGGCCACCGGCACGGTCAGCATCGGAATCAGAGTTGCGCGGAAACTCTGGAGGAAAATGAACACGACGATGATGACCAGAACCACCGCCTCGAACAGCGTGTGAACGATCGACTCCATCGAAGCCTTGATCGGCAGCGTGGAATCGAGCGTGACCTGGGCCTGCATGTCGGGAGGGAAACGCTGCTCCATCAGGGCGAGCTCCTTCTTGATCGCATCCGCCGTGGAAAGGGCGTTGGCCCCGGGAGCCAGGTAAATGCCCAGCGCCGCAGCCGGAGCGCCGCCAACGCGAGCCGTGCTCTTGTAAGTCTGAGCGCCCATCTCGATCCGTGCGACGTCCTTCACCTTCACCTGCGAGCCGTCGGGATTCGAGCGGACAATGATCTCCTCGAACTCCTTCGGGTCCTTCAACAGTCCGCTGGCCACGACGTTGTATTGAAACTCCTGTCCCTTCTTCGCGGGCTCCGCGCCCACCAATCCGGCGGCCGCCTGGACGTTCTGCTCTCTAACAGCTGCAATGATGTCGGACGGAGTGAGACCTCGGGAAGCCAGTCGATCCGGGTCGATCCATAGCCTCATCGCATAGTCCTGGGCGGTGAAATTCTTGACGTCGCCCACGCCCTTCACACGGGCGATCGCGTCGATCAGGTTGATCGTGGCATAGTTCGAGAGGAAGACCGCGTCGTAGGTTCCCTTCGGCGACACGAGGCCGATCATCATCAGGATGTCGGGGCTCGACCGTTTCACGCTCACGCCATCACGCGTCACGGCTTCCGGCAGGCGCGGAAAGGCCAGCGACGCCCGGTTCTGGACGTTGACCTGGTTGAGGTTCGGGCTGGTGCCGAGATCAAAGGTCGCGGTGAGCGTCATCGAGCCGTCGGCGGCATTCACCGACTTCATGTAAAGCATGTCCTCGACGCCGTTGATCTGCGCCTCAATCGGGGTGGCCACCGAGGCCTCCACGGCTTCGGCATCGGCGCCTCGGAAATTTCCGGTCACGTTGATCACCGGAGGACTCACCTCGGGATACTCGGACACCGGCAGGCGGGTCAGGACGAAGCCTCCGACGATCACCATCAGGATGGAGATCACCATCGCGACGATCGGACGACGGATGAAAAAATCGGCCATGAACTCGGGATGCTACTTGTTGGAGGGAGTTTCAGTTTTGGCACCGGGAACCGAGGCCAGCAGCTCGAGAACCGGAGCGTCATCGATCTTGGTCGGCTGTGGAGTCACAGGTTGTCCGTCGCGTGCCTTCTGAAGTCCTTCGATGATCACCGTGTCCGTTCCTGTTAGACCAGACTCGACGATCCAGAGCGAACCAATCCGCCGGCCCATCTTGACTCGCTTGAAGCTCACCTTGCCACCGCCATCGACCACGAAGACATTGTGAAGGCCCTGGAGCTCCTGCACTGCGCGCTGGGGGAGCATGATCGCACCGGCATCGGTCCGGCCCACCACTCTCAGGCGGCAGAACTGGCCGGGACGAAGGACTTTCTCCGGATTGGGAAACTCGACCCGCACCTTGAGCGTGCCGGTGGCGGAGTTGACCGATCGATCGACGAAGGCCAGCTTTCCCGTGTGGCCGTGGACCTGCCCATTGGCCTGAAGCAGCGAGAACACCGCCTTGGAATTCTGCGGATCGGAGAACTTGTCGGCCGCGTTCAGATAAGCCACCTCACTGACATCCGCGTTGGCCCAGATCGGATCGAGCGGGGAAATGGTCGCCATCAGGGTGGCCTGACCCTTCCCGACCAGCGAGCCGACATCCACCTGCTTCGAGCCGATCAATCCGCTGACCGGTGCCTTGATTTCCGTGTAGGTGAGATCCAGTTCGGCCGACCGGACTTGGGCCCTGGCAGTTTCCATGGCGGACTCCGAGGAGTCGACCGCCGACTTGGCGTTGTCGAGATCCTTGCGCGGAACCGCCTGCTTTTCCACCAAGGGTGTCAGTCGTTCGACATCGAGTTTGGCGCGGGCCAACGCCGCCGTCACCTGTCCAAGATTTCCTTTGGCAGCGGCCAGGCGTTCCTCGATCGGCTTTCTGTCGAGAACAAAGAGGAGATCGCCCTCCTTGACTTCGGACCCTTCACTGAAGGCGATCTTCTCCACGGTCCCTTCCACCCGGGCCCTGACCTCGACATTGGCCTTGGCCTCGGTCTGGGCGATGATCTCCGCGACGAAAGGAACGTCCCTCACCAGGGGATTTGCCACCATCACCAAAGGAGGGGGCAGTTGTGGGGTCTGCACCTCCTTTTTGCAGGCAGTTGCAGCCAGAACAACTGGCGTAAGCAGGAAAGCGAGTCGTGACTTCATTCGCGAACAGGTTTGAATCGGTCGAACCAACCATCTGTTTCGACTGTCAGAGGGCTAACGGGTCCGCTGCAGAATGCAAGGCGGGAATGGCCCCGGGAGTTGGAGATGACAGGACCAATCGCCTTCAAACGCAAGAGATCGCCCTATCTAACGGTTTCTCCGTCGGCTTCTTCGGATGATCGTTTCCCTGGAATCGTTCCGAGACGCCCTCCAAGCCCTCATCATCAGGTAGAACCCCATCGAGGTCCATCCGACGGAAAAGACCAGACCACCTGCGAAGGGCCAGAGCACAAAATCCCAGTCCAGGAATGCCCGCTGTGGATGGTCCGGATCGACCCACACCCGAATGGGCCGGTTGTGTTCCAGATCCGCCTTCAGAGGCTCGTAAAAGGAGCCAGTCTGCTTGAAAAGGGCCAGACGACCGGACTGATGGACCTCTTCGCCAAACTCATACCGATAGAGGACATTCGTGGAGCGGTGGCGCGAGTTGCTTGACCCGAGTTCCACCGAAAGCAGCCTTCCCTCGACCTGCACGGCATTGGTCATGAGACAGGCTTCCCAAACCGATTTGCCAACCAGTCCCAGCAGCAACGTCAACCCCACCGCCAGAATGGGCAAGGCGATTGACCACGCCAAAACCAGCGACCCGTCCCATGTCTTTTGCACAGTCGATCTCTTGGAAATCAGACCTGCGTCTCTTCCTCGATCGGTGCCTGGCCGAGAATCCCTCTTTCCACCAGGAAGCGATCCGCCGCGCCGACGGTGAGCTCAAAGTGAAAATGACTGACGTTGAAATTGAAAAAGCTGTGATCGGCCTTTTCGTAATCGACCAGCTCACAAACGTTGCCACGCCAGCGGAGTCGGCGAGCGAACTTCTGCGCCTCGGAAAGGGGAGTCACTCGGTCATTCTTGCCGTGAAACAGGATCATCGGCGGCAGCTTGCGCCGCACCTGGCTGGACGGGCTCAGTTTTTTCGCCGTTTTGCCATCTGGAAACCTTGAAGCTCCCTGGCCCTTCGGCGTGGTGTTCAGCAAGGCGCTGAACAGCAACACCGCCTGTGCCCGACACTCGACTCCATCCTCCGACGGCATCTCCTTGTCCTTCGGCATCGAGGTGAGCAAGGCCAACCAGGCCCCACCACCGGCCCCGCCGACAGCGATCTTCTTTGGGTCGATCCCCAGCATCTGCGCGTTGCGACGAATCCAGCGGATCAACTCACGGGCATCCTCCAGCGCTTCCACCGGCCCGGTGCCGTTCTTTGAGGAAATGCGGGTTTCCGCCGCGATGGCCACCGCTCCGCGACTGGCGAAGTGCAGGCAGTGCGGCACGAATTGCGTCGGCATTGCGCTGTCCCAGAATCCATCATGGAAAAACACCACCACCGGGCGGTCAGTTCCAGACGTCGCACCGTCAGGCGGGAAGTAAAGATGGGCCTGAACCTCACCCTGCGGAGTGTTCCGGTAAACATGGACCTGTCCGTCCTTGAGGATCTCCTTGTCCCTTGCCTCGCCGATCGGCGCCACTTTTTGCAGAATGCTACTCATGCGGAATCTCCCCCGAATGAATCGGCGGTGGGATTCCTTGTTGTCGTGGAGCCCACTTTGTCCAATCGTTTTGTTCATGAACCGCCTGATTTCCTGCCTTTTCGTAGTTGCCTTCTTGGCCAGTCCTGTTTCAGCGCAGGACACTTTGCGCCCCGCACTGGAAAAGACCTACGCGATCTGGCGCGATGCGATGCTGAAAAAGGACGTCCGCACCTGGCAACTCGCCACCGCCCGTTACCGCCAGGTGGAGATCCAGAACCGGCTAGGGTCGGAAAAGCGCGCCTTCCCCGCCGGGATCTTTGAACTGCCAGCTCCGCCGCCTTCCCTTCAAGGGCTGAAGTTTCTCGAAGCGAAGGAAAAGGGCTCCACCGCCAAGGCCTCCTACTTCGGCAAGGTCGACTTCGGCGTCGAGGGTGCCCCCACCGACAACCTGATCGTGCTTTCCTTCATCCAGGAAGGTGCTGCGTGGCGATACGATCGCGCGGATTTCGTCAATCTCGCCATCCTTCCGGAAGTCCGCAAGGAACTGGCCGCAGGGAACCTCAACTATCTGGAGGAAACCCCGGAGGCCCGTCCTTCGGGCGTCGTGCCACCCGTGCCGATGGTCGCCCCGGTCGCGAAATACATCGCCAAGGTCTATGTCTTCTGCCCGGGGCGCGAGGTCCAGGTTCAGGTCAACAAGATCAGCATCCACAAGTTCGCCAACGCCAAGGAAGCCGAGGTTGTGATCGGTGGCGCGATCGATGGCCCCAACGAGGTTCAGTTCGCGGTGAAAAAGCTCGAGGGAGGCACCGGCAAGGAGGCCATGACGATCCGGGTATACCTGATGTCCGAGGTTCAAGGCGTCCTGCCAGTGAAGGCCTTCGAATATCAGGTCCAGCCCGACGGCCTGCTCCAGCCCACCGGCACCAAGTTCTTCAATGTCGATGCCGCGATGGTGGCGAAGCTCAAGGGGAAGTGAAATACTTCCGACATATCTTGCCGCGATGGGTTGGACTTCAATTTTCATTTCAAGGGAAATCGCAACTTCGACTCCACCTTAACTTGAATCTGTTGTTCTGAACCTTTGGAACCCAATCTCGTTCATGCGAGCCCTTCGCTTTTGTGACCCCAATTCCAAGTTGTCATCCCGGTGGAGACCTGCCTCTGGGATCACCGCCATCGCCCCTCCGCCGATCAACTCGCCAACGCCAAAGCCCGGGCCGACTTCCCTCCGCTCGTCTGTCCAGCCCGAGGCTGACAGATGGAAAGAGCCACCCAGGCCCCAGTGGGGAGGGGAAGTAGGCTGAGTTAGGAGGAGAATGGGGACGCTGCACCCGGATCGTATCGATTGGAATTCAACTGAGTTAAGCCGAAAAGCTCAATTTATCACACCTTTCAAGGTATCTTTCATCGGTGAATCGATGCCAAAGTGTTGATTCTTGATGAGATTTGACCAAGCTCAATGGCGAAAGTATTGACCGAATTGGACAGCCCGCCTGTAGCCGCCCCTGATGACCGGGGCGACTCGGATACTGAGAAAGGATTCTTTCCCGAGAATCGAGTGTTCCAAGCCAGCCTGTGGCTCATCTTGCGCTTACCCGAAGTGAGCAATGCTGATGCACAGGCGGTGGTATGATCTGCGGTGGCTGAAGCATCTCTGCTCCAGTCCGTTTCGGGAGCTTCCAGCTCCCGGTGTCGGAAGCAGACTCAGAGCAAGACGCACCGAGGACGGCCTGGAGCAGGATGCTCCACCTACGCGCGGCGACACCGCCACCCTTGGCCAGCAAGCAGCTTGAAACATCAGCCGCTTCGGCAGGGTAGGGAGGACTTCTCCCGCCCATCCTGGAATGAACCTGACTCCGATTCGGAACCTCCTTCGATTTCCCACGGTCCTGTTCCTGCCGCTGGCTGTGTCGGTCTTCGGTCAGACTCCGCTTCGCAGCGTGGATGTCGCCAACAAACCCGGCGACAAATGGGTCGCCCGGCCCACGCGGACGCTGGAGGATTTGCCCGGCGCGGCCGGACTCAAGACCGACAGCGGTCTCAGCCGCTTTGGCGGACTGACCACCCGCAAGGACAAGGCCACGGGCTTTTTCCATACGGCGAAGATCGGGGATCGCTGGTGGTTGGTCGATCCGGAGGGCTGCCTGTTTCTCCACCGGGGCGTCACCTCGGTCAGCAGGCTGCAAACACCCGCCGCCGAGAACGCGTGGAAGCAAAAGTTCGCCGATGAACCCACCTGGGCCAAACAGACCACGAACCTGCTGCGGACCCACGGCTTCAACGGCCTCGGTGCCTGGACCGACACCGAACTCCTGTCCGCCGTGAAGACGCCGCTCATCCACACCCGCATTTGGAATTTCATGTCGGGCTATGGCAAGAAGCGCGGCGGCACCTATCAGAAACCGGGCCACACCGGCTATCCGGGCGACTGCATCTTTGTCTTTGACCCGGAGTTCGAGACCTTCTGCAACGAACACGCCCGCCAATTGTCTGCCGAAAAGGACAACCCTTGGTTGCTCGGCCATTTCTCGGACAACGAACTGCCCTTGCCGGCCGCCGCGCTCAAGAACTACCTCTCACTGCCCGCCACCGATCCAGGCCATCAAGCCGCGCTGAAGTGGCTGCGTGAGCGACGCGGGGCGAGCGCCAGCGCGGCCGACATCCAGCCCGCCGATCTGGCGGCCTTCCTGGAATTCATGGTTGCACGATACTTCCGCATCGTTTCCACCGCCATCAAGCGCCACGACCCGAACCATCTCTACCTCGGCGCGCGCTTTCATGGCTCAGCCCTGCGCAGCCGGGAGATTTTCAGAGGGGCAGGTCTCTTCGTCGATGTCGTCTCGGTGAACTACTACAACGCCTGGACCCCGGACCCGGAGCGACTGGCGATGTGGACTACGGAATCAGGCAAGCCGGTGATCATCACCGAATGGTATGCCAAGGGAATGGATTCCGGCCTCGCTAACACCAGTGGCGCCGGTTGGCTCGTCAAGACCCAGCGCGATCGCGGTCTCTTCTACGAGAACTTTACGCTCGGCCTGCTGCAATCCAAGTCCTGCGTCGGCTGGCATTGGTTCAAGTACATTGACAACGACCCAACCGACACCCGTTCCGATCCCTCCAACCGGGACTCCAACAAAGGCATCCTCAGCAGCCGCTATGAACCCTACACACCGCTTCTCGACTCGATGAAACGCATCAACGAACGGTCCTTCGGCCTAATCGATTATTTCGACAAGAACTGATTGGGATGGAGAGGGGACTTCCCGGCCCAAACCGGACCTAGAGGGGCACGAGCGGCCGCCCGTGATGAATTCAGCCAACCTGCCGAGCCCCCTGGGACTCGGCAGGGATGAGGTAAATTTGCGTCCGATACATGCTCAGGAGTTTTACAGGATTTATCCTCCATCAAGCCACCGGAGCGTTCCAAGCGCAACGGGTTTAGATCTGGACGCTGGATTTTCGGGACCGCCCCCTTTGACGCGGCCCCCTTGACGCGCGCTATCCGACTTGAGAATCGTGCCTTCCGCTCCACGAGAAAATGACAGCCCGCTGCCCTGATTCGAGTTCAGGCCTCTCGCCAGGGCGAACGAGCGTTGTCTCAGCCCAATCCTGCCCGGAGTAAACGACCGCGAACAAGGCTGTCTCCGTGAGGAGCGCAGTGAAGATTCTGACAAGCTCGTCGTTGTCATCGATCGGGTACCAAGCGCACGGGGGCGCGAAGTGAATCCAGGTATCGCCCTCGTGGCACGTCAACACGACCAGCGCTCCCGCCTCGGATCCGACCGGAGCAGGAAGGGACATTTCGACGTGGCCTCCGTCCTTCGCCACAAGGTCGAACTCCCGCTCCGGGAACGTGGAGATCAACGCTTGCACAACGCTTCGTGCTGTGGGGTTGAGTGAGGCTGGAATCTCCATTTCGACTAATGTTATTTGTCTATCCTTTTACTTTGAATGAAATTCACCTTTATCGTGGAGGCTATGCACGCGAAATCAATGCAGGAGTGGGGCTAATCGGATCGACTCTCGGGGAGGGTATTCGCTTTCCATATGCCAGGACTTCATTTGTCCAAGCGCGAATGATCCCATCAAGGTAAAGCTGATTAACAACAGAATGATGGCAGACGGAGAGTCCTCTCGGTGTCTAAGTGTGAACAAGGCTCCCAACACTCCTGCGATCAAAAGGGGGTAATAAATCAAACAGAACGCCAAGTTTACGCCGGTATCTTCAAAAAGCAGGAAAGCAAACTGAGCGAAATAAACGCTGCTCCAACCGATCCAAAGCGAGGCAGAAGGCTTGGAAGTTTCCTCAGTGGCTTCAATCATGGGTGCTGTGGGCGTCCATATGGTTGCGAATTTCGGGTCGGTTCACAAAACCAAATGTTGCGGTCATTCAGTTTGGGTAGGCTGCGGGTGTGACCGGATCGACAATGGGGGTTGATCGATCTGGAGAGATTCTGGACGGATTCCGTGGCTGGGGCATCTCTCCTTCAGACCGTCTTCGGTGCGTCTCGCTCCGAGTCATTTTCTGCTGGCTGGGAGCCAGCAGCTCCAGGAACGGACTGGAGCAGGATGCTCCAGCGACGGTGTGCCTTGGAACGATTGGGGAGCTTGATCCATGGGAAATCCAGACTACTTCACCCCGCATTACATACATTGTAACAAGTAATAATCCATAACCGCCCCGGGTGGGCTCTCAGGACCTGAGGAGATCGAAAAGCTCAGATTCGGACCAGCCGACGGGTTCACCTTGGCCGGATTCGTCGAAGGTTGCGTTGGCGAGTTCGCGCTTGTTGGCCTGGAGCTGGACGACCTTCTCCTCGACCGTCCCACGGGTCAGCAAGCGGTAAACCGTCACGGGTCGGTTCTGGCCGATCCGGTGCGCCCGGTCCGTGGCCTGGGCCTCGGCGGCTGGATTCCACCACGGATCAAAGTGCACCACGGTGTCGGCCGCAGTCAGGTTCAGACCGTAGCCGCCGGCCTTCAGGCTGATCAGGAACACCGGCGGTCCGGTCGGTTTCTGGAAGTCATCGACCAGTTGCTGGCGGTTCCGGGTTGAGCCATCGAGCAAGAAACTGTCGATTTGGCTCCCTGAAAGCCTTTTCTGAATTTCCTGTAATTGTGTCTGGAACTGGCTGAATACCAGCATTCGGTGGTTGCCCAATACCGCCTCATTCACGCGTTCCAACAAACGTTCGAGTTTCGCGGAGCGTCGCTCGATGGCCAGCGAGCTCAAACGATCGTTTTTCAGCAAGGCCAGGTCGCAGCAAACCTGCCGCAGCCTCAGGAGCGTGGTCAGCATCTGCATCCGCGCTGCACCGCTGCCGGCACTTTTCCGGATCTCGTCGATCCTCTTGCCGCCCTCGCCGAGGATGTCGCGGTAGACCTGCCGCTGATCGGCCGAAAGCTCGCAGTAGTCGTCGATGATCAGCTTCGACGGCAGATCGCTGGCGACCTCCTCCTTGGTGCGGCGTAGGATGAATGGCGAGGTTTTTAGTCTCAGTCGCTCCAGCGTGAACTTCGGCCTGGGGATCTCCTGCAGCGGCGCCTCGTAACGGTCCTTGAAATCCGCCAAGGTCCCGAGCCAGCCGGGCTGGATGAATCGGAAGATCGACCAGAGGTCCCGAACGCCATTCTCCACCGGAGTTCCGCTGAGGGCGATCCGGCGTTTGGAACGAAGCTTTGAGATCGCCTTGGCGTGGTCGGTGTCCGGGTTCCGCATCAGGCTGGCCTCGTCCACGGCCACCAGGCGATATTCCCTTCCGAGGTGCCAGGCCAGGTCACGCGACAAGGTTCCAAAACTTGTGACAATTACATCCTGGTCCGTGATTCGGTTGCGCTCGGCATCACGCTGGGCTCCGTGAAGAATCCGGACTGTCCGGCCCGGCGCGAACCGCTGGAACTCTGCCCGCCAGTTTCCCAGGAGTGAAGTCGGGGTTACAATCAGGACTGGACCGTGACCGCTGTCCTCGGAACTCAGCTCAAACACACGCTCGATTGAAGCGATCGTTTGAAGAGTTTTACCCAGGCCCATGTCATCAGCCAGAAGGGCTCCGCCAAAGCGCTCGAGGCGATCCGACAGCCAGGAAATCCCGTCGCGCTGGTAGGGTCGGAGCAGATCGGCGGTTCCGGCTGCCAAAGTGGTCGAGAGGGGCACAGAATATTCTTGGGATACGTTACTAGTCTTTAACTTAGACGATTTATTACGAAATTCCGTTACAAGGTCTTCAATGGCCTTGGGGCCGATGAAATGGCCATCTTCTTGACGAATCTCCAGCTCCGCGAGCAGCGGATCGAGCAGCTCGGTGGCCTCCTGGTCGAGCACCAAGGTTCGACCGCCTGGAGTGGCCTTGGAGGACCTTCCAGACCGCAACCACTGGAGAACTTCGGCTCGCGAGACCTCGATGCCAGCGTCCGTTTGAAATGAGTAATCGAAGGCCAGCCAATCCTGTCCGGAGCCCAGAACCTCGAATTTCGGCCGCACGGCCTGGATGGAGCCAGCGGTTTTCTGAGCCCGCGGGCTTTCCTCGATCGTCCAGCGGCTGCGGAGTTCGGGGAGTCGGTGGGCGCAGAAGCTGAGGATGGCGGATTCGCTTTGGAGAAAATAGATCCCGGTGCGGGCGTCCTTGGGGATGAATCCGGCGGCGCTGAGGGTGGCAAGGGCCTCCATTTCCAGAACGGTGTCGCGCACCTGCCAGGATCCGTCGGTCCCGGGACGCGGGAAATGGGGGTCATCGAAGTCCCCCGGGACCAATGGCGGCAGGTCGAAGTAGCGCACGCTGAGCCGGGCCTGGAGTTGCTGGAGGTTGCCGTCGAGGGAGAGTTCGAATCTCGGGACCGCTGGGGTCAGTCGGAGCGTGCCCAGCCAGGAGTCGTCCGGAAGGGCGATCCAGTCCTCCCAAACCGGGGCGCGGCGGAGCAGAAGCTTGAGCGGAACCTTGGCGGGCCTACCGGACAGCCAGTCCTGGAAGTATGGGGCGAGATCTGTCGGCGGAGCCCCGGCCCCAAGCAGGGATATTGCTGAATCGCTGAGGACGGCAAATTGCTGATCGATTGAAATGATCGTTTCGATTGCTTTCAGGAGAGCGAACTCCCCTTCCCTCACTGGCTGGCCGAGCGCGAGCATCCGGCCTTGTGACAGGGTGATGGGCTCCGTGCCGGAAAGGATTCTCGGGTGGTCGCACAGGGTGACGAGGAAACCCGAAAGCCGGGCGGGATCGAGGGAAAGCGGGATCGGTTTCGCCAAGGAGGTCACGCGTTGAAGGATCAACCAGTCGGCGAGTCGGACATCGGCGGGCTCCGGGCTGGCCGCAGGGTCGATCGCCACGTTGACGGTCAGTCGGCCCCGCGACAGGCTGTCGCGCCAGTTCGGGGGCAATTTCAGGGAGAAAGCGGGGACCGTGTTGGGTCGGGCTGGAGTGCTTCGTGGAGACGCGGCCATCTCCGAAGCCGAGCCTGGTGCGGAGGCGGCTGGACGCTGGGTCACGAGCGAGAGGCCGGTGGCGACGGCGTGGGCGCAGATTGCTCCGGTGGTCTGATTTTCCGAACAGCTGCATTTCACCTCGAAATGACCGGGAGCCGGAACCTTCACGCTGTGCCGGATCAGGCGACTGCCGGCCTTCACCGCGCCGGTCCAGCCCTCGGGCGAGGACTTTGCTTGGGAGATCTGGCCGGACTCGAAAAGTGATTTCCCGTCCTTGAAGGCTTTCCAGCCACTGGCGGCTTTGAGGTCGGATTCAGTCCAGTTGGGCATGCGTGGTCAGAGATTTCAGATTTTCAACCACGAATAAAGAGGATGGGCACGAATAAGAGAATAGGTTGGGGATAACGGGCTTTTTCTATTCAGCTTCGGATTTCGAATTTATCCCCTCCGCGGTTTCCTAGCTGTCATCATGCCCCGATCGGCGGCGGTATTCTGATACACGATATCCTCGAACCCGGCTTCCTGGAGATATTCGCGGTATTCAGAAGTGGCGTAACATTTTCCTTGGGTGGAGTGCATCAATAGCGCGGAGTATTCCGCGACGGGTAGTGGGCCGGTCTTATCCTCGTCGATAAAGGCATCGTGGATGATGAGGAGTCCACTGCTCGGAAGCGCGGAATAGGAAATAGCGAGCAATTTCCGGACCTCGTCGATATCCCAATCGTGAAGGACATTGGAAAACAAGTGGACATCGCAATCGGCCGGGAGCAGATCCGTGAACATGTCGCCGGCGACCACCTGGACCTTTTCCGAATATCCCAATTCGGCGATGCGGGCGCGGGCGATGGTTTCCACCGAGGGCTGATCAAAGATCACGGCGGTGAGGTGTGGATGATTGGCGACGAGCGAGCAGGCGTAGATTCCGGAGCCGCCGCCGATGTCGAGGACCTTGGAGAAACCAGTGAGATCGAGGGCTTGGGCCATGGTCGGTCCGAGGAGCGTGCCCCGGCAATCCATGGCAGCTGTGAACTGGCGGGCGAAGGCTTCATCCTCCATCGAACGATGCCAGTCGGCGGCTTTGTCCTCATCGTAGCCCCCCCAGTTGGCGGGCTTCCCGGTCCGCAGCACTTTCAGGAAATCGAGGGTGACGGGGCGATCCTTGAGCGATGCATAGTAAGGAATGAGCGACGAGGGTGAATCGGCCACGAGGAAATCCGCCGCGACGTCGGTGATGGAAAAGCGATCGACCTCACGGCTGACGAAGCCATTGGCGGTGAAGAGGGTCATCATCACGTCGGCAGGACGCGTGGCGAACTCGAAGCGCGCGCAAATGTCCTCAAGCGTAGCGGGATTTTCCGCCAGCCAGGTGAAGAAGTCGAGATGCACAAGGGCGGCCGTCACCAAATCGGCCCCGTAGAGCCCGTCGCGATAGCGGTAGGCGCGTGTGGGATCAGCGTGGGGCGGATGGGTGAGGTCGATTTCGGCCATGGGGGATCAAGGCGCAAACGGGCGATGCGGTGCAAGCTTCTAACGGCGTGAAGTCTCGTCGCGGCGGATGATTTGCAGGCAGGCTGCGGTTTTGATTGCCAGCGCCGGTCCGGGCGGGGAAAGTGCGCTCTCGTCCGGTCCCCGGTGCGCCACATGAAAGTCGTTGCCATCGCAAACCAAAAGGGCGGAGTCGGAAAGACGACCACCGCCCTCAATCTCTCCGCCGCGCTTGCGCTGCGTGGGCAGCGCGTGCTGCTCGTGGACCTCGATCCACAGGCCAACTGCACCAGTGGTCTGGGCATCGAGGCACCCGAGGGTGGGAGCCTTTATCCAGTGCTGCTGGGTGAGCGAACGGTGTATCAGCAACTGCTTCCGACCGGTCGTGAGAACCTCTCCCTCGTACCTTCCGAAATGGATCTGGCTGGAGTGGAAATCGAACTGGCCCGGGCCGAGGACCACCTGACCCGCCTGCGTCGCATCCTTCAGGGGCTTAAGCCGAACGATCTTTTTGAATACTGCATTCTCGATACCCCGCCCTCCCTCGGCGTGCTGATGACCTCGGCGCTGGCGGCAGCCGACGAGATCCTGATTCCGCTGCAGTGCGAGTGGTTCGGCCTTGAGGGCCTGGCGAAGATCGTCCATGTGATCGACCAGATCAAGGGCTCCGGCGCGAACGAGGACATCCGGCTGGAAGGCATCGTGATGACCATGTTCGATGGGCGGACGATCCTTTCCCGGCAGGTGGTGGATGAGGTTCAGGGCTATTTCCCGGAGCAGATCTACAAGTCGGTCATCCCCCGGACAATCCGTCTCGGCGAGGCTCCCAGCCACGGGAAAACGATTTTCGAGCACGACCCGCTCGGACCGGGTGCGGTCTCCTATGGGGCGCTGGCCGACGAGTTTCTGACGCGTCGCGCCGCCTTGGCAACTTCCTGAGCCTCTGGCCGTGGAACATCGACGGTAGCGTGGAGGAACACGGATTCCCGCTTGACCTTGTCGATACAGGTGATGAATCTGCGCTCTCTTTCAGGGTGCTTTGCTGCTCCGTGAATTTTCGACAGGCTCTCCAGCCGCTCCGGGGCGACCCCAGAACGCCGGGAGGCTTCACACCTCTTTGATTTTCAACCTGATCCATGTTTAAAAAGTTTTTTGGAAGTTGGTTTTCCAACGATATCGGCATTGACCTCGGCACCGCAAACACCCTCATCAACGTCAAGGACCACGGAATCGTACTGCGTGAACCTTCCGTCGTGGCAGTGAAAGCCGGCACCAACGAGGTGCTCGCCGTCGGAGATGATGCCAAGCGCATGCTCGGCCGAACGCCGGGGAACATTGTCGCGATACGCCCTCTCAAAGACGGGGTGATCGCGGATTTCGAGGTCACCGAAGCGATGCTCCGGCATTTCATCCGCAAGGTGAATCCGCGCCGTGGATCCAATCCGCGGGTGCTCATCGCGATCCCGTCCGGGATCACCGAGGTCGAGCGACGGGCCGTTCGCGAGTCGGCCGAGCAGGCCGGTGCGCGTGAAGTTTATCTGATCGAAGAGCCAATGGCCGCCGCAATCGGGGTCGGGCTTCCAGTCCAGGACGCCTCCGGCAACATGATTGTCGATATCGGTGGTGGCACCACCGAGGTCGCCCTGATTTCGCTTTCAGGCATCGTGTATGCCCGCAGCGTCCGCACGGCGGGTGACGAACTCGATGAGGCAATCACCCAGTACATGAAGCGCGCCTACAATCTCATGATTGGCGAGCGCACGGCGGAAGATATCAAGATCCGCCTGGGCTCCGCAGCGCCTCTTCCGAAGGAAATGACCATGGAAGTCAAGGGGCGAGACCTTGTCGCCGGACTTCCGAAAACGATCACGATCACCTCTCAGGAAATCCGTGAGGCCATGTCGGATCCTCTCAACACGATCGTTGACGCTGTCCGCACCACGCTGGAACGCTGCCCTCCGGAACTCGCCGCCGACCTGGTGGACCGGGGCATCGTGCTCGCGGGGGGGGGTGCTCTTCTAAAGGGGCTGGACCGCCTTCTCCGCGAGGAGACCGGTCTGCCCGTCCACATCGCCGAGGACCCCCTCAGCGCTGTCGCCGAAGGCACGGGCAAGGCCCTTCAGGAAATCTCCTTCCTGGAGCGGGTGACCAGCAACAATCGTTAACCCTCCTTCCCACGGCAGGCTGCCCCAGCCATGAAGCCGCTGAACCTGATCGCCCTGTTGTTGTTTCTCGGTGGTGCCGTGTGGGCACTCACCCGGCTGGACCCTGCTGTCAGGGACATCCAGGCAACGTACTATTCGGCGATTTCCCCTTTCCTGAAATCCGGTTCCGCCCTTGAGACCAAGGCGCGTGCCTATCTCGACGAGGTGCATCATTCGAAGGAACTCGAGGTTCAACTGCAGGAGGTCGAAGGTCGAATGGGCCGGCTCGAATTGATCGAGGAACGGTTCCGCAATCTGGAGCGCGAGAACTCCCAGCTCCGGCACGCGCTGAAGTTTGAGGAGGCCACCTCCTTCGATGTCGTTGCCGCGCGCATCACCCGTCGTCAACCGACGACCTGGTGGCAGACGGTCGAGATTGATCGCGGTGGGCTTGCCAAGATCGGTCCGCAACTGCCGGTGTTGTCGAATGAGGGACTCGTCGGAAAGGTCGATCTGGTCCGGGATGACCGCTCGAGCGTCATCTTGCTGACCGATGAGAAATGCCAGGTTTCCGCCAAGGTTGAGGGCTCTCCTGAAGTGGGGATCCTCAGCGGCCAACGAGGGAAGTTCGAGGGAACCCCGATGCTCCGTCTGCGCTTTTTGTCAAAGGACGCCGTTCTCCGCCAGGGGCAGCGCGTGTTCACCACCGGTCGGGGAGGCTTGTTCCCGCCCAACATCCTTTTGGGTACCATTGAGTCCGTCGATAAGGGCTCCCTGGATTCCGAAGCTTCTGTCCGTCCGGCCGTGAACTTCGCTGATTTGGGGACCGTCTTCGTCGTGCTGACACCAGACGATTGAGCTCCAGTGATCCGCTACACCCTCATCACCCTGCTGCTCGTTCTTGCTGCCTTCATCCTGCAGCAGTTCCTGCCTGCGTTCACAGGCCTGCACAACGCCCGCATTCTTCTCGTGCAACTGGTGTTCCTCTGCGCGGCGGTGACCGTGGGCACCCCGACCATGCTGCTGCTGGCTTTCGTTTGCGGCTTCCTCTGGGATGCCCAGTGCGGACTGGGTCCAGCAGGGGGGGATCCGGAGATCTATTCGCAACCGGTGGAGTCACTCCGTTTTGGCTACTCCATCCTGCTCTTCGGAGGCATGGGCTACCTGATGCAGGGCATCCAGCCTCTGTTCCGGGAAGGAAAATGGCAGTTCTCCGCCCTACTCACCGGCATCGCCGTTTTCCTCTATCTCTCGGCCGAGTATGCACTCATCACCTTCGTTCGAGGGGAGTTCATCCTGACCCGCGCCACCGTCCTGCAGGTGCTGATCACCTCGCTTCTGACCATGCTTTTCTCGCCCCTTGTCTTCTGGCTGCTCTTTTCCATTTCAAGCCTGTGTCAGCACACGATCCGGTTTGATGGAATGAAGCGCAAGAAGCGGTATCAATGACCCACCATGGAACCTCGTTATCGATTTCGTCTCTACCTCCTGACCGTCGGCGTCCTCGTCGGATTCGGGGCGCTGTTGACACGTCTTCACGATTTCCAGATCAAGCGTCGGGAAGAGTTCCTCCAACTGGTGCCTGGAGATCGAAGGGTGACCATCCGCGAGCCCGGGGTGCGGGGCGAGATCACCGATCGCAATGGCATCACCCTGGCCAAGAACGTCCGCGACTACGAGGTCACCTTCAATCTTCAGGAGATCTACGAGGCCTATCGCAGGCAGCACACGGATACCCCGAAGCTGGAGCGCATCGTCAAGGAGGGCGGCATGGAGCGCGCCCGTAGCGAGCGTGACATCGTTGGCATCGTCAATGAAACGGTCATCCCCCGCCTTCAGGACCTCGGCCTGGCTCGGAACTACAGCGCCGGAGCCCTGCGCGCCCATTACATGACCCACATGGGTCTGGTGCCGTTCAGCTACCGCACCGATCTCACCTACGAGGAGTTCGCGAAATTCGCCGAGCACAATCTTGAACTGCCGGGGGTCTATCTGAGCATCCATTCCCAGCGCCAGTATCCCTACGGAGCTCTTGCCTCCCACGTGCTCGGCTATCTCAAGCAGTGGGACAAGGGCGACATCCCTGAAGGCGCCAACCGCAAGTTCGACCACTACGTCGGCGAAGCCAAGGGCATCACAGGAATCGAGTCCACCATGGACAACATCCTCCGCGGGCCCGAGGGCCATCGCGAGATGCTCAAGGATGAAAAGGGCAACATCCGCGGGGTGGTCGGATCGGTTCGTCCAGGAACCGGTGCCAAGGTCGAATTGACGCTCGACGCACGCATCCAATATCTCGCTGAGGAAACCCTGAGACATGCCGGACGCGCATCCGCCGTGATCATGGACGTCGAGACCGGCGAGGTGCTCGGCATGGCCTCGGTGCCGGACTACGATCCCAATGATTTCATTCCCGCGATCAAAAAGGAGCAGTACGCCGCCTATCGCAACAACAAGGCGGAGCCGCTCATGAACCGGAGCATCTCAAACTTCACACCCGGCTCGACCTTCAAGCTTGGAACCGCGATCAGTGGGGCACTCAAGGGTCAGGGCAGCCGGGTTTACACCTGCAACGGCTATGTTTCCTATGGCAATGCCAAGGTCGGCTGCTGGATCTGGAACAAGAGCAAGGGATCCCACGGCACCGAACCGTTGCCTTTGGCCATCCGCAACTCCTGCAACCCCTACTTCAACCTTCTGGCCAACTCGATCGGCGGCAAGGCGATGACCGACGGTTTCACCATGCTCGGTTTCGGCAAGCCCACCGGCATCCCGCTTCCCAACGAGGCCAGCGGTGTGGTCCTCGGAAACCGCAACTGGCGCGCCGCCCGGCCGGGGGCCTCACTGACCCAGCACGACATCGCCCTTTTCTCGATCGGACAGAGCGTCCTCGCGACTCCGCTCCAACTCTGCTCGATGGTCTGCGCCATCGCCAATGATGGGAAGTACTACCAACCCCGGATTGTCCGCAAGGCGGTGGCCATGGACGGCTCACTCCTCATCAAGGACGAGCCGAAGCTTTCCGTCGATCTCCTCAAAGAAGGCGTGAAGCCGTCCGACCTCGCCCTCATCCGCAAGGGAATGTGGATGGCGGTGAATGAAGGCGGTACTGCCAGCGCGGTGAAGCTGGCCGACATCCAGATCGCCGCCAAGACCGGGACGGCTCAGGTCAATCCCGTGCTCAACACCCATCACTGCTGGACTGTCGCCTTCGCGCCTTATGACAAGCCGAAGTATGCCGTGGTCGTCATGGTTCAGGACGGCGATTCCGGTGGCCATGTTGCAGGCCCGCTTGTCCAGCACATCTTCCGCGGTTTGATGGACAAGGAAAACGGCACCAAGCTCCCGCTTCAGGTCCAGAAGCCCTACGGCGGACACATGGACAGAATCATCGCCATCGAGGCTCTCAATGATGTGCCACCGGCCGATCCCAATGACACGGCAGGTGACGACGTGCCCGACGACGAACCGGGTAATCCGATCACTCCCCTTGTCCCTGCTGATCCCGGCAGTTCCACTCCCATCCCCTCTCCCACCATAGCCCCAGAAGTTGACGCGGAAGGAACGATTCCAAGAGCAATCCCCGTCCGTGAACGCTGATCAATCCCACCCAACCCATCCATTTCTTCCATTACCATTCACATGATCCAACGTATCAAACGCATGCTCGGCATCGGCAGGCCCGACCCGTCGCAAGGAAACAGCATCATCATCAACGTCGAGAAACTTGAACGCCGCGTCGCCCTGTTAGAGGACGGCGTCCTCGAGGAATACACGGTCGAACGCGAGGGTGATCAGAACATCGTCGGCGGCATCTTCAAGGGTCGCGTCAAGAACATCGAGCCCGGCCTCAAGGCCATGTTCGTCGACATCGGGCTCGAAAAGAACGCCTTCCTCCACTTCTGGGACGCCATCCCGGCCGCCCTCGATGCCGGACTCGAGGAAATCGAGCGCGTCGGCAGCCCCAAGAAGCAACAGCAGAAGAAGATCTCCTCCAAGGACATCCCGGACATCTACCCGATCGGATCGGAGATCATGATCCAGGTCTCCAAGGGACCCATCGGCACCAAGGGCCCGCGCGTCACGACGAACATCTCGCTCGCCGGCCGCTACCTGGTGCTGATGCCCTACACCGAACAGTTCGGCATTTCCCGGAAGATCGAGGACCCCAAGGAGCGCCAGCGCCTCCGCAAGATCGTTCAGAAGCTTTCGGTCCCCGAGGGCATGGGCATCATCATGCGCACCGTCGCCCAAGGCACGCGCGCCCGCCACTTCGTGCGCGACCTCGCCATGCTTTTGGAACAGTGGGCCGATGTCGAGGCCCGTCGCGACGCCCATCCGGCTCCGGTCTGCACCTTCCGCGAGCCCGGCCTGATCGAAAGCACCGCCCGCGATTTCCTGACCGACGAAATTGACCAGGTCCTTTGCGACGACGCCGAGACCACCGAACGCATCCGTGAGATCGCTGGAAAGATTTCCCGCCGCGCCAAGCGCCGCGTCTTCCACCTCCCTTCCGCGCCCACTCCGATCTTTGAAAAGGTCGGCATCCAGAAGCAGATCGACGAGGCCTTCTCCCGCCAGGTCTGGCTGCCCTGCGGCGGCTACATCGTGATCGACGAAACCGAGGCCCTGATCTCCATCGACGTCAACACCGGACGCAACCGCGGCTCGAAGGACGTGGATAAGATGATCTTCGAAACGAACGTTGAAGCTGCCGTTGAGGTGGCGCGCCAGTTGCGTCTGCGCAACATCGGTGGCCTCGTGGTGGTGGACTTCATCGACATGCGCCACCGCAAGGACCAGCAGGCGGTTTACAAGGCGATGAAGGACCGCCTCAAGAAGGACAAGGCCAAGACCCAGGTGCTCCAGATCTCCCCGAACGGCCTGCAGGAAATGACCCGTCAACGCCTCAATGAGTCCCTTCGTGAGACCATGTATGAGCCCTGTCCGTATTGCCAGGGCCGCAGCCGCGTGAAGACCACCATGTCGATGTCGGTCGAAATCCAGCGCAAGCTGAACTCGATCATCCAGAAGCATCGCGACTCACTCGGCGACATCATCGTCGTGGTGAACGCCGACGTGCTGAACCGCTTCAAGACGGAGGACAGCGCGATTCTGGTTGATATCGAGCGCCAGCACTCCGGTCGCCTCATCTTCCGTTCGGATCCGAACCTCCACCGCGAGCGCTTTGCCATCATCGACGCTGCAACGGATCGGGCGCTCGAACAGAACTGAGTCCGCCAACCATCAATCGTTCATGGCGCCCGTGGGTCATTCCACGGGCGCTTTTTCATTTCGGCGCTGCTTCAAGCTTTTCCTGCTTTGCCTTCTTGCCGGATCTTCCGCCGGGCTCGTCGCCATCGCTGTCGGATCTTCCCCCGCCCCAGAGCGGCGGGACATTGGACTGGTTCCATTGGTTCCATTTCTCCTGCAGCTCTTGCACCTTCGCAGGCTCGGACGCGGCGAGATCCTTCGTCTCGCCAATGTCCTCGCTGAGCTTGTAGAGCTTTGCCGCCGTGACCGCTTGCCCCGAAGCCCCGGTCAAGGTGTCCGCATTCGAATCATAGCGGACGAGTTTGTAGTCGCCGGAACGAATCGCCATCTGTTGACCAAAGCGCCAGCAGAGCGCGACATGGGGCGGCGAGCTGTTAGAGGCATCGAGGTGTGGCAGCAGATTCACCCCGTCGAGCTTCCACTCAGGCTTCACCTCCACACCCGCCGCCGCAAGGGCCGTGGCGGTGGCATCGAGCTGGATCACGGGCTGCTCGAATACCCCGGGCTTCACCCGACCTTTCCATGAGACGAGAAAAGGCACGCGGATGCCGCCTTCGAGGGTGGTTCGCTTGGATCCTCTCAAGGGCAGGTTTGACGATCCATTGACTGTGACGCCTGGCATGGTCGGCCCGCCATTGTCGCTGATGAAGACGATCAGCGTCCGTTCATCGAGTCCCGCATCCGATAGCTTCTGGCGCACCTTTCCGATGGCCTCGTCCATGGCGAGCATCATGGCCGCATAGGTCCTGCGTTCCTTGTTTGGAATGGAGGAGAACTTGGCGAGTCGGTCATCGGTCGCATGCATCGGGGTGTGGACGGCATTGAAAGCGAGGTAGAGGAACCAGGGCTGCTCCTTGTGCCGCTCGATGAAATCCACCGCCTCCCGAGCGAAGGCGTCAGTGGTGTAGTCGAGCTCCTTCACCGGAGCCACTCCCCGCAGAATGCCGGCGGACTGGAAGTAACTGTGGGCTCCTCCGAGAAAGCCAAAGAACTCATCGAATCCGCGCTTCTGGGGCTGCATGGAATCCTGGGCGCCGAGGTGCCATTTCCCGACGAGACCAGTGGCATAGCCGGCGGTCTTGAGTCGGTCGGCGATCGTGGTCTCGGTGACCGGAAGCCCCTGCACTTTTCCGCCTGGATTGAACTCATGTCCGAAGCGGGTCTGGTATCGTCCGGTCAACAGTCCTGCCCGGGTCGGCGAGCAATAGGGCCCGGTCACATAGCCGTTGGTGAAACGAACACCGGAGGTCGCAAGCTTGTCCAGGTTCGGGGTCGGGATGTCCTTGCATTGATGAAAGCCGACGTCGCCGTAACCCATGTCATCGCCCACGATGAAGAGGATGTTGGGTTTGACGGGCACTGCATGAAGGACGGCCAACGGCCCAAGCAGGAGAAGGAGGATGGGTTTCATGAAATCACGGAGGACGGGGTCCCATCCTTACGCCACGATGGATCTCCGTCTGCCAAGGATTCTCATGGCAAGACTGAGCTGACATGGCCCGTAAGCCGCGAATGAAACATCTCCTGCTGTTGCTGCTATTGGTCCGGACCACGCACGCCGCGCTTCCTTCGGCTGGCTTGTTGATCGATCTTGATGCGGCGAAGGGCGTGGAAATCGAGGACGTTGACCGGGTTTTCAGATGGGTCAGCGAGGTTCCCGGCAAACGGTTCGAGTTCGTCAAGCGGGATGAGGGTCGCAAGGAGCCGGGAAGTGGTCGGCCAACGATCCGGAGGAATCTTGAGTCAATCGGTGGAAAGCCCGCCCTGGAGTTTCTCCAGCAGGAGCTGGTCTGTATGAATGAGGATGCCTTCGATTCACTGACCACCGGAAAAGGCCATACCTGGGCGGCGGTTGTCGCGGTTCGTTCGCAGCGCGTTGGGGTGAAGGACGTGAACTCGTTCTTCGGGAATCTCAGGAATGGAGAGAAATATGAAGGCTTCTGGGGCTGTGTCACCGATGACAATCGGCCCTGGTATGGAGTTCGGAACGGACTGACCTTCGGACGGTTCGACGTCAACAATCCCCAGTTGCTGGCGCCAGCTCTGGAGCCGGGGAACTTTCACCTCCTCATCGGCCGGATGCAGGCTGGAACGGGAAACGTGAAACTCGAGCTATTCGTCAACGCGGCCACAGCGGTTGCAGTTTCCAACATCACCGTGCGTCCGGAAGCGAATCCCTCGCGGCTCGCGATCGGTCAGGAACGGGATGCGGTCAATCATCCCGGATACGAGTCCTTCGATGGGGACCTTGCCCGATTCCTGATCTGGGAAAGGCCGCTCGACGATTCCGAGATCGCAACCGTGGTCGATTCCCTCAAGAAGCTCTACTCGCTGAAATGAGCGAGTGATTTCTAACAGATGACCATCAGTCGGGTCGGATCTCCTGGCAGGGTGTCGGGAGCACGATGGATGCAGGGCGGCACGGAGCTTCCCGGCCAATCGACGGCGATGCGCCAAAGATTGCCCAGGCCGAAGGCAAATGGAGTGGCCTCGGGAGTCGCGGCATAGTGGAGATCGTAGCAGCAATCGTGGAGATACTCCACAAAGCCCTCATCGTCCTCGCCTCCGTAATCCTCCAACAAGGCGGCCCGGGTTTCAGGAATCTCGATCCGCTTGACGGCCTCCTCGTTCCTCAGGCCTTCGCTGCAGGCACCATGATAGGTGCACAGCCAGGTGTCGGCCTCGATCGGGGCGCTGTCGGCATGAAAGGACATCACATCGGTGACCACCGCTCCCGGTTCGTCATCGCGGGGGTAGCCATTGATGCAGTTCAGGATTGGATCGCGTTCCTGGGCACGGAGCAGACGGAGATCCTCCAGCAGGGACTGCCGGGCCAGATTGCCTGAGTCGCTGAGAGAGAGCTCAATCAGACTTTCCTCCTCGATGGCGGTGATCCCCTCTCCCGCTGCCAATTGATCGACGATCTCGGCAAAGTTGCCCGGCAACCTGCGTGGCCAGCAAAAGGCGTTGACCCCATCTTCAAATCGCGCCGTCACCAACTCCTCGAAGCTGCCGACGACCCGTACGCGGCCGTAATCGGGCGGAGTGAAGGCTGTCTGCATGTGCTTGGGAAATGGAAATCAAGGCAGGCCGGAAAAGTCCTCAGCATTCCACCACGTTCACCGCCAGTCCGCCGCGCGAGGTCTCCTTGTATTTGGATTTCATGTCACGACCGGTCTCACGCATCGTGCGGATGACCTTGTCGAGGGAAACGAAGTGCGTGCCGTCGCCGGAAAGGGCGAGCCTGGAGGCATTGATCGCCTTGACCGAGCCCATCGCGTTGCGCTCGATGCAGGGGATCTGCACGAGGCCGCCGATCGGGTCGCAAGTGAGCCCGAGGTTGTGCTCCATGCCGATCTCGGCGGCATTTTCCACCTGCTTGGGTGTCCCACCGAGAAACTCCACCAGCCCGGCGGCCGCCATTGAGCAGGCCACGCCGACCTCCCCCTGACAGCCGGCCTCGGCCCCGGAGATCGAGGCGTTCCGCTTGTAAAGCATGCCGATCGCGGCGGCTGTTAGAAGAAAGCGATGCACGCCATCCGGATGGGGCGAGTGGCGAAAGCGAACGGCATAATGAAGAACCGCGGGAATGATGCCGGCCGCGCCGTTGGTCGGGGCCGTGACGACCCGGCCGCCAGCCGCGTTCTCCTCGTTCACGGCGAGGGCGTAAAGATTGACCCAGTCGAGAATGGTCAGCGGATCCTTGAGGGCGGCTTCCGGAGATTGACGGAGATTGTCATGGATCGTCCGGGCACGACGCTTCACCTTGAGCCCACCGGGAAGGGTGCCGTCCTGGGCGCAGCCGCGTTTCACACAGGCCTGCATGGCGGACCAGATCGCATCGAGTCGGGCCCGCGTTTCCTCAACCGGACGGAACGCCGCCTCATTCTCCCACATCACACCACTGATCGAGAGCCCGGTCGATTCACAGGCCTGCATCAACTCGGCCGAGGAGGTAAACGGATGCGGCAAGCGGATGTCGGTCGCTGTGGGATGTTTCAATTCTCCTTCGGTGGCGATGAACCCACCACCGACCGAGTAAAACACCTCCTCGGCCACCAGCTCGCCGTCGGCATCAAGCGCGAGGCAGTGCATGCCGTTGGGATGAAGCGGCAGCGGCTTGAGTCGCTTGAAATCGAGGTCCTGCTTTTCCTCGAAAGGCAACGACTCCCCCCAGGGAGTGTGGAGCAACTTCGAACTGCGGATCTCAGCGAGACGGGACTGGATTGCATCGACATCCACCGACTCCGGTTCCTCGCCCATGAATCCGAGGATGATGGCATCCCCGGTGCCGTGCCCCTTGCCGGTGGCGGCGAGTGAGCCGTAGAGATCGCACTTCAGACGAGCCACACGAGAGGCCAGGCCACGATGTTCAAGTCCACGGACGAAACGACAAGCCGCCCGCATCGGGCCGACAGTGTGGGATGAGGAGGGACCGACTCCGATGGTGAAAAGGTCCAGGGCAGAGAGCGTCATAAGTAACGGGTGGATTCAGCTGGGACGACCGAGGGAAGGCAAGCCCGCAGGCTTGAGGAATGCGACCCGGCTCAGGATTTCCGGCAGATGCGGATGGAGTTTATAGAAGTCCTCTGGCCAAGGCCTCCGGCATCGGCACTGCCTTCGCCTGGCAGACCTGCCGCCAACCGGGAAAGTTCCACTTGTTGGGGAAACCACTGCATTGCGAAGGCTTCACGGCATGAATCCGGCAGGAGTTGCCATCGAGCATGATGCACTCATGGTTGCCCTTCTCGATCAATGACAGCCCCTGGCGGTTGGTCCGAAGGCGCGTGAACTGGTCGAGAAACTCGGCTTCTGTTAGATCCAGATGCGCGGCGATGGCGGGAATCTCATCATCCTCGAGCCGCACGTCCCCGGGCCACTTGCAGCAGGCGGTGCAGCGGTCGCAGGCATAGAAGATGTCCGGATCGAGAAGGACGTCACGGTTTCCAGGGCTGCCGTTCACAAGTTTCAAGTGTTCAGTTTGAAGTTTTCAGAAAGAGTGGAATTTCAGATTCGGCCTCTCCACTTGAAACTGAACACTGAAAACTTGAAACTCTCTCACCAGATCTGCTTGCAGTAAAGGTTGAGTTTCCAGGGCTGCCGTTCACAAGTTTCAAGTGTTCAGTTTGAGTTTTCAGAAAGAGTGGAATTTCAGATTCGGCCTCTTCACTTGAAACTGAACACTGAAAACTTGAAACTCCCTCACCCGATCTGCTTGTAGTAAAAGTTGACCTTGCTCAGGAAGGCCCGCCATTTGCTGCCGGGGCGACCGTTGTCGAGAAGGAACCAAGGGCAGTTCTTGTGCTCCGGACTACACCCCCGGCGCGGCCAGTGATAGTGGGGCACGACATTGCTGAGCGGAATGCCGTGCTGCTTCATCAGATAAGCGGTGAGCTTGGCCGTGCGCTCGAGCGTGGCCTGACGGCTGTTGCCGCGATTCTCGCACATCTCGATGCCGATGGAATAGTTGTTTCCGGGTCCATCAAAGTCGGCATGCTCGCCCTGCTCATTGGTTGGCATGTGTTGGATGGCCACCCTCTGATCCACCGTGAAATGCCAGATCAGGAAACCGATGCGGTTGCCGCCCCGGCGCTTGGGCGCACGCAGGGCCCCGTTCTTCAGCGCCTGCGAATGCTTCGCGGCATCGGCGGTCCAGTTCTGGGTGCTGTGAATGGTGATGTAGCGCGGCCGCATCGGACGGACCACCTTGCGCCCCACCGTGCCCTTGCGAACCATGTCCTGACGAACATTGATCTGGCGATAGAAGCTCGACGAGGAAATCCCGCCGGACGAGGAGATCCCGCTCGAAGATGAGCTGCCGCCTGACGAGTAGCCTCCAGTGGTGACAAGGACATTTCCCGAGTATCCCCCTCCGGATGAACCGCCATAAGAACTGCTTCGATTCCAAGTGTCCACAATGGTATCAGCCCCACCGCCAGGTGGGCCGATCTGGCGACAACTGCTCGCCATCACAGCGAGAAGGACGAGGGAAAGAAGCAACGCGGGTGAACGCATGAAGGGGTTTTTAACAGGAAGTTCGGAAAGGTGAAAGGAAAAGGGACTCGACTTCGAGGATGACATTTTCTGGAGGCTGGCTTGCTCCGCCGGGAGAGTGGTGTATCCCTGCCCCGTGTCCCGATCGGCCGATGGTCCGCACGCCTGGCTGCGACGGGCTGTGACGCAGCCTGACTTCGCGAAACGCCTGGCCCCATTGGCCAATGGTGGAGGTGAGGTCGTGCTCGAACACGCGGGCGAGGCGGCCCATGCGTGGCTGTGCGCGGTTGCGATACAGGCGGCGAAGGATCAGGGTAAACAGCGCATCTGGCTGGTGTCCGACCTCCCCCGCCAACGCGAGCGACTGGCCAGCGAGTTGGAGCTTTGGGGCGTTTCCTCCCTGGTGCTTCCCGAAGCCCCGGCGGAAATGACCGATGGCACGATCGCCGACCCCGAGTCAGCGGCCGAATGGTTCACAGTGCTGGAGGCCATCGCCCGACAGGATTCGTTCGTTGTGATTTGTGGCAGTGAGTCATTTGATTCCCCTGCTCCCTCGCCCGGCGCGATGAAGGACTCGCGGACGGCCTTGAAGCCCGGCCAGGCCCTCGATCCCCAGAGCCTGGCGAAATCCTTGGCGGATCACGGTTACGAGCGCGTCCCGACCGTGGCGGGCCGTGGACAATTTGCCGTTCGAGGCGGCATCATCGATCTCTTCGCCTGGCAGGCCGCGAAGCCCCTGCGGCTGGAGTTTTTCGATACCGAACTGGAGTCGCTGAGGGAGTTCGACCTCAACACCCAGGCCACGACCGCGAAGCTCCAACAAGCGGAACTATTGCTCTCCGAACCCGCCTCCGTGGCCACCGTGGCGGACTACCGGAAGAAGCAGGACCTTTTGGTGGCAATTGGGGTCATCGAAGCGAAGCACCCCGACATCCGGATCCTCGAAGGACCAGCGGATCTCGATGGCGAGGAGGATTTTTCAACGGCCTGCTACAACAGTCCGATGGGCCTGTTTGATGCCGGGGACTTTGTCCTGGAGCAGTCGCGGCGCGAGGGGTTCTTCAAGCAGCTCAACGAGTGGCAGCGGGAGAAGTGGGACGTCGCGATCGTGTTCTCGAATCAAGGCGAGGAGGAGCGTTTCATCGATCTGGCCGGGAAAGATCTGAAGCGCGACCTGGGACTCTTGCCACTGCGAGGCGAGTTACTTGCGGGCTTCACGGTGCCGGCCTTGAAGCTTGCGGTGCTTTCCTCATCGGAACTCTTCGGACGCTATCGCACGCCGGGCATGGCTCGTCGCTCGACGCTGGAGCGGGCCAGGGCGACCATCGCCCGGGCGACGATCGATGAAATGTCCGAGGGCGATCTCGTGGTGCATTACGAGTATGGCATCGGTCGCTTTCGAGGCATTCATCCGGGCGATGATGGCGAGGAACTGTCCATCGAATACGACGGCGGTTCGATCCTCAGTGTGCCACTCGAACAGGCCCACCTCGTCGGAAAATACGTGGGACTCGGAGGCAAAACTCCCGACCTCAACAAACTCGGCGGCAACGCCTGGAAGAACGCCCGCAAATCGGCGGAGAAATCGATTCTCGATTACGCGGCCCAGCTTCTCCGGGTTCAGGCGGAGCGCGAAGGCCAGACCGGCTACGCCCATCCGGCGGATTCGCGATGGATGTTCGAGTTCGAGAATTCCTTCCACTACAGCGAGACCGTCGATCAGCGGCGCGCCATCGAGGAGTCGAAACTCGACATGGAATCCTCCAAGCCGATGGACCGACTGATCTGCGGAGATGTGGGATTCGGAAAGACCGAGGTCGCGATCCGCGCGGCCTTCAAGGCGGTGACAGGCGGCAAGCAGGTCGCGATTCTCGTTCCCACCACCGTGCTCGCCGAGCAACACTGGCGGACCTTTCGCGAACGCATGTCGGACTACCCGGTGCGGGTCGATCTGATGAACCGCTTCCGCACGCCGTCAGAAATCCGGGAGACCTTGAAAGGCCTGGAAGATGGCTCGGTGGACATCGTCATCGGCACGCATCGCCTCACGTCCGGCGATGTGCGCTTCAAGGACCTCGGACTTGTGGTGGTCGATGAGGAGCAGCGCTTCGGCGTGAAGCACAAGGAGAAGTTCAAGGAGCTGTTCCGGCAGGTCGATGTGATGACACTCTCCGCCACTCCGATCCCGCGGACGCTTTACATGGCGCTGATGGGGGCGCGCGACATGTCCACCATCGAGACTCCCCCGCCCAACCGCGTGCCGGTTTCCACCAGCGTCTGCGCCTACGATGAGCGGATCATCCGCGATGCCATCAAGCGCGAGATGAAACGCGGCGGACAGGTCTTCTTCCTGCACAACCGCGTGAAGACCATCGAGATGATGGCGGGAAAATTGCGGGAGCTGGTCCCCGAAGCGCGGGTCATCGTTGGCCATGGCCAGATGGACAAGGACGACCTCGAACAGGTCATGCACACCTTCGTCCACGGCGAGGCCGACGTGCTGCTGGCCACCACCATCATCGAGACCGGAATCGACATCCCGAATGCCAACACGATCCTCATCGATCGGGCCGACCGCTTCGGCCTTGCCGATCTCTATCAACTCCGTGGCCGGGTTGGTCGCGCCGGGGAAAAGGCCTACGCCATCCTGCTGCTGCCGCGCGACATGATGACCGCCGGTGATGCCCGCAAACGCATCCATGCGATCAAGCAATACACCGCGCTCGGCTCCGGGTTCAAGATTGCCATGCGCGACCTCGAGATCCGTGGTGCGGGAAATCTGTTAGGCACCAAGCAATCCGGCCACATCGCGCAGATCGGCTTCGACCTCTACTGCCAGCTTCTTAGACAATCGGTGGATCGTCTCAAGGGTCGCAAGCTGGTCGTGCGTGGTGACTCCACCTTCAAGGCCGACTTCATCGCCTTCTCCGAGGCGAGTCTCCACCAATCCGCAATCCACAATCCACAATCCGCGATTCTTCTTCCCGCCTATCTCCCCGCGAGCTGGCTGGAAGACACCAAGTTGCGCATTTCCGCCTTCCGTGAGATCTCCGAAGCCCTGACGGAAAAGCAGGTGGCCGCCCTCGAGGAGTCCTGGCGGGACCGCTTCGGCCGCCTGCCTGAGCCTGCGGAGAACCTCGTCCGCATCGCCCGCATCAAGGCCATCGCCGCCGCCAAGGGCATCGCCACGGTCGAAATCCAGGCCCAGCGCCTCATGCTCCATCGCAATGGCGACTACATCCTGCTGGAAGGAAAGCGCTTCCCCAGACTCACCAAGGACAAGCCGCTGGCGAAGCTGAAGGAAGTGGAGGAGATGTTGCGGCTGCTTTGATCCGGATCCTTCACCCCACAGCGCAGAACATGCACTCTGTTAGATTGGCTCTGTCGGCAATCACTCGAAGCAGGCCTGAGACCACGAGGCGCTGAGCTCCGCCTCCTGACTGGAACCCTTCACACCCTGATCGTCTTGGCAGCAACTGCCTCGCCAGGCCTGTCACCCGGCTTCCACCGTCCGATCTGGATTCAAACTTTGTGAAGCTATTGTAAAACCGTTTGACGTTCTTGAGGCAGGCGGGTCAGCGTCCATCGTGTCATTGTCTTGATCTGTGGTCCCATGGCTCCGCAGATCATGGCTTTTGACTCATATCGCGGCGATGACGTGAGGCTCATCTGAACCCAACCTCCCGTTACCAGCCATGCCTGGCAAAGCTCGTTAGATAGAGAAATACCCATGAAATTCGTGCTTCACTCCCCTGCTCTCCACCTCGTCGCGATGCTCGCCTGCATGGCGAATCTTGAAGCGGGAACCTTCCGGCATCAGGTCAACCCCACCCTGCAGTCGAGCGATCCGCACATGACCGACCCAATTCCGTCACCGGATGGCAGCACCGTGTACTTCGAAAGTGACTATCTCGATGATCAGTTCGGGGTTTGGTACTCGGTGCCTGCTGCAGGGGGGGCGGCCACCCTGCTCACCACAGATGGCCCCTGGGGAGAAACCTCGGTTACCCCCGATGGTGCCTATCTGATCGGCGAGGTCGACGATGACCTTGTGGCGATTTCCACCGCAACAGGGTCAAGGACCGTCCTAGCCTCCCTGGACTCTGGTTCCGATTGGAAGATCTCACCCGACAGCCAATGGGTGGTTTATGATACAAGTGAAGGTGCTTTGCTCGTAGTTCCCGTAACCGGTGGAGCGCCGGTCGTCATCACACCTGCTGCGGGAACCCATCCTTATGTGGACAAATGGGATTTCATGCCAGATTCCTCGGCGGTCGTTTTCCTTTACCGAGCGGATATCTCCGGCGACAGCTCGCTCTATGCCTACCCGTTGCCTACCGGTTCCCCTCTCGTGCAGCTATCCGCATCCGGGGCAACCAGCCTTTCTGACTTCGCCGTTGCTCCAGACAGCAGCCGAATCGTCTTTGATCAGTCTATCTCTCCCTATGGTCTCAAATTGTATTCGATCAAGGTCGATGGAACCAGCTACATGACCATTTCGGACAGCATGTCCCATTTGGACGGCCTGATTGTCTCGGACGACAGCACCACGGTTTACTGGGTGGACGGTTACCGCGAGGAGATCCGCAAGACGTCGCTGACCAGCAACACCGACACCTCTTTGATCACCGGAGGAAGCATTGCCCCTTGGTCATTGTCAACCAACAACCTGATCAAGCTCAGCGCGGATGGAAGCACGCTTGTCTTCTTCGGTGACGATGGCACGAGGAAGGACCTCTACAGCCTTGCCACCGGAGGAGGCACTCCGGTTCGAATCAACGCGGCCTCCGTCGGAAGCCCATCTCCCGAGTACTCCCTCAGCGCGGACAGCTTCAAGATCCTCCCGAACAGCCGACGGGTGGTTTATCTCTGCGACGAGGACGACTCTGGCACGGTCGACCTGATGTGCGGGAAACTCGATGGCAGTGGCTCGGCACGCCTGAGCCGTGATTCCCTGAGCGGCGATGACCTGGCAGCAGGCTTTTCTTCTGGATGCATCGATCATGTGGCTCACGTTCTTCCGGATTCATCGTATGTGATCTACACCAACGACGAACTTCTAACCGAGCGAAACGAGGTTTTTGCAGTCCATCCAGACGGTACCGGGCGCACCACCCTGAATGCAGCGCTCTCAACGGATTCATCGGTCTTGGGAGTTGGAGTTTCCGAAGATGACAATCTGTTGGTCTATACGGGTGATCACAACGGGGACGGCGGGATCGAGTTGTGGGTCGTGACCCTTCCGGGATTCTCAGCCAGCCAACCCGTTGATCTGGCAGATGTGCCGCTGGACGCGGGGACCCTGGCGATGCCGGATACGACAGGTGCCTTGTTCTATTCCGCATTTCAGGATTCTCCAACCCATCGGGAAATTTACTCAGTTGCCTACAACAGCGGCACTCCTGTGAAGGTCAATGATCCGCTTCCGACTGGAAATCATGTGATCAGTGACATCTATGCGGCCCCCGGAGGGGCGCTCGCCATTTATTCGCTCTACGACGTGGGCTTCGGATATCGCAGTTACCTGGGAGCTGCGGACGGCAGTGGCAGCAGCCTGCTCGCAAATGAATCCGTGACTTCAGTCAAATTCACCTCGGACGGCAACTACGCGTTCTTTCGTGCGCAAAGCAAGGGTACCCCTGGAGAATACTCAGTTTACCGAAAGACCCTGCCGTCTGGCTCACTTGTCGAGATCAGCCCGGCGGGCTTTGATGTCACCGCGTTTGACCTGAGTCCCGACGAATCGATCATTGTCCTTCAGGGGGAGATCACCAGCGGGGTCATGGATCTCTATTCGATCGCTTCGTCCGGCGGATCAGCTTCCAAGTTGACCCCCACAATGGTGACCTATGCCGACGTTCAGGAATTCAAAATCTCTGCTGATTCATCGAAGGTGGTCTTCATCGCGGATGCAGTCACCAATGGCACCTACATGCTTTTCTCCGTGCCAATTGGTGGCGGGACAGCCACTGTGCTGGAGTCCGGATCTGGTTCCATGGATGTGACCACTGCCGAGATCTCACAGGACGGGACCCAGGTCGTGTTTCGCGGAGACCTGGGCACTACCGACGTCTTTGAGTTGTATTCGATCCCCATCGGGGGCGGGACCAGGGTCAAACTCAACTCCACTCTGATCGCCGGGGGAGATGTGGATATTTTCGAAATGACCTCAGACAGCCAATACGTCATCTATCTGGGCGATGGAGATACCCTCGATGTTTCCGAGATTTATTCGGCGAAAGTCGATGGGAGTTCCACCGTCAAGTTGAACGGCCCATTGGTGTCCGGTGGGGAAGTTTCCTCGTTCGCTCTCAGCGCGGATGGCACTTGGGTCGCCTATTTGGGCGATCAGAACACCGACGGGATGTCTGAATTGTTCCATGTGCCGGCCTCAGGTGGCAGCTCCACCCGCCTGCACGATGCGTATGCTTCCACCCGAGATGTGAGATCCGACTACCAGATCGTCGGGAGCGACCGCGTGATCTTCCGGGCCGACCATGGGGGATCGGATGATCAGATCCGCTTGTTCTGCACCAAGGTTCCTGACTTCATCACCAATCGGCTCGACAACAACAGCCTGTCCGCTGGCGATGTAAGCAGTTTCCTGGCCTCGCCTGACGGTGGCTATGTCGCCTATCTGGCAGACCAAACCATCGATGGGGGGCTGGACGTGCATGTGGTTTACGGGGTGCCGGACATGACACCTGTTCCGAACCAGTTGGGATTGATCAATCTTCCGATCGGTCCCATTCCGCTCACTGTGACGGACTTGGAAACCCCCGCCTCCAATCTAACAGTGACTGCCGTTTCATCAAATCCAACCCTGCTCCCGGATAGCGGAATCGCCGTCGGGGGATCGGGCAGCGCCCGCAGCCTGACCTTGACGCCGAATGCGGGTCAGTGGGGTCTCGCCACCGTCACCATCACGACGAACGACGGAGTCCACCAGGCGCAGACGACCTTCGAGGTGCGGATCATTCCGGACCCGAACGATCCTCCTTCCGGGCTGAACCTGGCTCCAGGCGCTGTCGCCGAGAATGCCCCGGTGGGAACCACGGTTGGGACCCTGAGCACCCTCGACCCCGATCTTTGGGATACCCACACCTATTCACTCGTGGGAGGGGCGACGGCGGAGTTTGCAATCTCGGGGGACAAACTGGTGACGAACAACATCTTCGACTACGAGACCACCACCAGCTACAACCTCATCATCCGGACCACGGATTTCGTCGGCGCTTATCGGGACCAGAATTTCATCATCAATGTGACCGACCTGTCCGGAAGGCCCGTCGATTTCACACGGGTTGGACCGATGAACCAGCGCTTCTACCTGAGTGACCTGGAGTTCACCGGGCACTTCACGCTCCTCGACGGACCTTCGCTCGAACGGATCCGGATCGAGTCCGCGCCCACCAACGGACAGTTGGTCCTGCGCTTCGAGGAGGAACTGATCGATGGATCCGTTGCTGGCCCCCAGGCCATTGCTGCGGGCGACATGAATGGTGATGGCATGACCGACATGGTTGTGGCGGGGTCTTCCGGCGGGAGTCATGTCCTAGTTTGGTATGAACAGACGGCGGGCCTGCCGAAGTGGCCGGTGCCCGCCGGAATCCACCCGATTGATGTGGGAACTCCCATCGGTCACATCAACGACGTGGCCCTCGCCGATCTCGACCGCGACGGGGATCTCGACGTCACTGCATCCTGCGGCACACCCAACAACACCGTTTACCTCTATCGGAACATGGGTGGCTCCCCGCCCGTCTTTGTGCGCAGCATCCTGACTTCACTTGCCAACGATCCCGTTTCCCTCGCGGTCGCCAAGATCGATGGCGACGCGGAATGGGACATCGTGGTCGGCTCCAGTGGTGACAATACAGTCCGGACCTTCCGCCGCAACGGAGCTTTGCCGGGCTTGATCTATTTTCCGGTCGACGTGGCATCGACCACTGAGAACGGAGTGGCGGACATCGCAGCGGCGGACATCGACAAGGATGGCGTCACTGACATCGTTTGTGCAAACAGGACCATGGGCGAGGTTGTCTGGTTGAAGAACAACGGTGGCTCGCCTCCCACCTTCACCCGGACGATCGCGAACTCGTTCATGGCCGGGGCCAGCAGCGTCGCCGTGGCGGACATCAACAAGGATGGCAATCCGGACATCGTCGGCACATCCGGCACCGGCAACCGAGTCAACTGGCTGCGGCACAATGGATCCTCGTCACCATTGTTCTCGCTCGAAGTGGTGGCCTCGACCTTCAATGCGCCGGAGGAAGTCATCACGGGCGATCTGGATGGAGACACGGATCAGGATCTGATCGTGCTTTCCGCAGTTGATGGCAAGGTTGTCATGTTCGAAAACTCCGGAACATCCACTCCGAGCTTTGTGAGCACCGACATTGACCGCTCCTGCGCCGGAGCCTCGTGTGTCGTGGCAAGGGATCTCAACGGGGATACCAGGCTGGACATTGCCACCGGATCATTCACGGATAACGATCTCTCCTGGTATCCGAACTTCATTCTCGTCAGGGCCGGAATGGAAATCGACATCGATGAAGCCCAGAAGCTTGTCTATAGGCCCAATCCGGGATTTGTCGGCCCTGACTCATTCGACTGGAGCGGCCACGACGGCGTGCAATGGTCGTTCGAGTCGGCCACTTTGACATTCTCGATCTTTGGCATCGAGTATTGGAACTGGCTGATCGCAAACTTCACCGCCCCGGTCATCAACGATCCCTCCAAGCGCTCCACGGTCTGGGGTTCCAGCGCGGATGCGGATGGCGACGGCGTGATCAACATTCAGGAGTATGCTCTCAACGGCGACCCCAACGACTCCGGAGACATTCCTCAACTCAATGCCGTGATTGCCTCGGATGGTGGCCTGGACCACCTCTTCGCCACTTATCCGTTCCGGAAGAATGAGGCCAGCCTCCGCTACACTCTGGAGGTTTCCTCCGACCTCACCACGTGGAATTCAGGAGCTTTGTATTTCAATCACATCACGCCCGACACCGTGATCGACGCCTTCTTTGATTCCGTCACCTACAAGGTTCTGGACGATGTCGCGAGCGAACCCAAGCAATTCGTGCGGCTCAGGATCAGCTGGCTTCTCGATTGATCACACGGTGGCCAACCTTCAGAGCCGGCCGGGAATGGGATGCCCGCACGGTGTGGATTTGGCCCATCGCTTCGTGGATGGGCCTGATGGGTCGGGGATTGGCAGCAAGCCGATGGATCCGCCCGACCGGTCCCCGTTTGAATGAGGTTCTGGGCCGAAATCGCCTTGTCGCGATGCTTGATCCAATGGCATGAGGCTTGCTAAAGGCAGTCCACCCCGCATGTCGATCCACGTCGCCCTTCACCACCGCACCAGCTACCGCTATGATCGTCATGTCGGACATGGCCCCCACATCGTCCGACTCAAGCCCGCAGCTCACAGCCGCACCCGAGTGCTGGCCTACAGCCTGAAGGTCGATGCCGGTGAGGTTTTCGTCAACTGGCAGCAGGACCCACAGGCGAACTACCTGGCCCGACTGGTGTTTCCGGAGAAGGCCGACCATCTCGACATCGAGGTCAACCTGGTTGTCGAAATGGCGGTGAACAACCCCTTCGACTTTTTCCTTGAGCCGAGTGCCGAGACCTTTCCCTTCACCTACGATCCCTCGCTGAAACACGAACTCGCCCCGTTCGTCCAGGTCGAGAAACCGGGACCGCTGCTCGAGAAATGGATCGCCCGCTACGATGGGCTCACGGACCGGACGATCGACGTGCTGGTGGCGATCAACCGCGATCTCCAGGAGAACATCTCCTACACCGTCCGGATGGAGCCCGGGGTGCAGACGCCGGAGGAAACGCTCACTCTCGCATCGGGATCCTGCCGCGACTCCGCTTGGCTGCTGGTCCAGATCCTTCGGCACCTTGGTCTCGCAGCGCGTTTTGTTTCAGGCTATTTGATTCAATTGAAGCCGGATGTGAAATCACTCGATGGCCCTTCGGGCACCGAAGTGGACTTCACCGACCTCCATGCCTGGACCGAGGTCTATCTGCCGGGCGCGGGCTGGATCGGATTCGATCCGACCTCCGGACTGCTGGCCGGAGAAGGTCACATTCCCCTCGCCTGCTCGCCGGATCCCTCCAGCGCCGCGCCGGTGAACGGTGCCGTCGATCCCTGTGAATCGACCATGGAGCATGTGATGGAGATCAAACGGATCTACGAGTCTCCTCGTACCACCAAACCCTACACCGACGAGCAATGGCAGGACATCCTGAAGGTCGGCCACGCGATCGACCAGGATCTCAAGGCCGGCGACGTGCGCCTCACGATGGGCGGTGAGCCGACCTTCATCTCGATCGACGACTTCGATTCCCCCGAGTGGAACACCGCCGCGCTTGGACGAAGCAAGCGCCTGCTTTCCGGGGAACTCATCAAGCGGTTGCGCAAGCGCTTCGCCCCGGGCGGGCTTTTGTTCTACGGCCAGGGCAAATGGTATCCCGGTGAGCCGATTCCCCGCTGGGCCCTCGCCTGTTATTGGAGAAAGGACAAGGAAGCCATCTGGGAAGATGAGAAATGGATCGCTGATGAGTCGAAAAACTACGATCATCGTAGCTCGGACGCCAAGCACTTCGCCACCGCCCTGGCCGGGGCGCTGGGAGCGGACCCGAAGTGGTTGATGCCGGCCTATGAGGACATCTTTCACTATCTCCTGAGGGAGCGAAGGCTGCCGACGAACGTCGATCCTCTGGAGTCGAACCTCAAAGACCCCTACGAGCGGGCCAGGCTGACGAGGTTGTTTTCCCAGGGTCTCGGTGAGGTAGTGGGATTCGTCCTGCCCCTGAAGCGCGAGGGCACCGGGGCCTCCGCTCGCTGGCGCAGTGGGCCGTGGTTTCTCCGCGACGAGCGGCTCTATCTCATTCCGGGGGATTCTCCGATGGGCTATCGCCTGCCACTCGACTCGCTGCCGTGGGTGGCCGAGGGCGATTATCCCTACATCATTCCAGCCGACCCCACTCAGACCTGGGGTGAACTGCCGCCACGCGAACCACTCATGCAGGTGGCGCGCTCCCGCTCGAAAGGCTCCACGGCTGCCGAGGAGTTGGAAGGTTTTCCGGCCAGTCAGGCCGCGCGTTCGTGGCTGGGCGAGGGTTCAGCGTCCTCTCTTCACGAAAGCGAGATTCCTCCGGCCGCTCAGGAGTCGGCGAAGTCGGTCATCCGCACGGCCATCTGCTTCGAGCCCCGCGATGGACGACTCCACGTGTTCCTGCCTCCCTTGGCGGAAACCGAAGAGTTTCTGGATCTCATCGCCAGCATCGAGCAGACCGCCTCCGGCCTCAACCTGCCGGTGATCCTGGAAGGCAGCCCGCCGCCGTATGATCCGCGCATCCAGGTGCTGAAGGTCACGCCCGATCCCGGGGTCATCGAGGTCAACCTCCAGCCCGCCGCGAGCTGGGATGAGTTGGTGGAAAACACGACCACCCTTTACGAGGAAGCCCACCTCACCCGTCTCACCACCGAGAAGTTCATGGTCGATGGCCGCCACACCGGCACCGGCGGTGGCAACCACATCATCCTCGGCGGAGCCACGCCCTCCGACAGCCCGCTGCTGCGACGTCCCGACCTGCTGCGCAGCATGCTGACCTACTGGAACCACCACCCGTCCCTCTCGTATCTTTTCTCCGGCCTCTTCGTCGGCCCCACCTCGCAGGCACCCCGCATCGACGAGGCGAGACATGATGCCCTTCATGAGCTGGAGATCGCCTTCAACACGATGAAGGACGAGTTCAATCCGCCCCCGTGGTTGGTGGACCGGCTGTTCCGTCATCTTCTAACAGACTCGACCGGCAACACCCATCGCACCGAGTTCTGCATCGACAAGCTCTACAGCCCGGACGGCACCACCGGGCGACTCGGCCTGCTGGAAATGCGGAATTTTGAAATGCCGCCGCATGCCGAGATGAGCATGGCCCAGCACCTCGTCCTGCGCGCCCTCGTCGCACGTTTCTGGCGGGAGCCTTATGAGAAACCGCTGGTCCGCTGGGGCACCTCGCTGCACGACCGCTGGATGCTGCCGCATTTCGTGAAACAGGATTTCCACGACGTGCTCGGCGACCTGAATCGCGCGGGCTACCCGATCGAGCGTGCGTGGTTCGACCCACATCTCGAGTTCCGTTTTCCAAAGATCGGCGATTTCGTCAGCCAGGGCGTGGAAATCGAGCTGCGTAACGCGATCGAGCCCTGGCATGTCCTTGGTGAAGAAGACGCCGCCGGTGGAACGGTCCGCCATGTCGACAGTTCGGTGGAGCGTCTCCAGGTCCGCGCCCGCGGGCTCACGGAGGGTCGATACAAGATCGCGTGCAATGGCTGGACCCTCCCGCTGCACCCGACCGGCACCCAGGGCGAGTCGATCGCGGGTGTTCGCTATCGCGCGTGGCAGCCTCCGAGCTGCCTGCATCCAACGATTGGCGTCCACACGCCCCTGGTTTTCGATTTGATCGACACCTGGAACCAGCTTTCGCTTGGCGGCTGCACCTACCACGTCTCCCACCCCGGCGGGCGGAACTACGACAGCTTTCCGATCAATGCCTACGAAGCCGAGGCCCGGCGCATGGCGAGGTTTTACCGTGAGGGACATACGGGTGGAATGGTGCGGGCAAAAGCCCCTGCCGGCAGTCCTGACTTCCCCTTCACGCTGGACTTGAGGACGATCCGGGCCAGCCTCTGAGGCCGCGCTGGTTTTCCGCCCATGTCCCCAAGCGAATCGTCCTCCAAACCACCCACTCCTGCCCTCGCAGGACCGGGTCAGGAGGGTCTGTGGGATGAAATGACCGATCGTCAGGGCCGCGTCAGGCCGCTGTGGTCGAAATTTTCCGCGGCCCTGAACGGATGGAACAGCGAGCACCGCGCGGAGCTTGGTTACTCCGCCGACCGACTGCTGGAGGATCTCGGGGCCACCTACAATGTTTACAACGATGCGGGCGGAGCGGGCAGGCCAAGACGGATCGATCCGCTGCCCTTGCTGATCGACGGGGCTGAATGGAGATCGGTCTCGGCCGGCCTCAGCCAGCGTGCGCGGCTGCTGGAGGTGGTTCTTGCCGACCTGTATGGCCCACAGAAGCTATTGAAGGAGGGCCTGATCCCACCGGATCTGATTCACGCGAATCCTCATTATCTCGCCAACATCCGGGGCATCCAGCCGTCTGGCGGACGACATCTCATCGGCATCGGCTTCGATCTTGTTAGAAATGCGGCAGGCAACTGGTCGGTCATGCGCGATCACACCCGCTCGCCCGGTGGACAGGGGCAGACACTCGAAAACCGGAGCGTCACCGCCAGCGTTCTGCCCGGTGAATTCGAGGATTGCCGCGTCGCCAATCTCGCCCCGTTCTTCGAGTCGGAGCGGGAAACCTTCCGCAGCCTCGCAGCAGGACATGTGAACATGCCGAACGTGGTGTTGTTGACTCCCGGATTTCGGCATCCATCGTACTTTGAACACGCCTACAAGGCCCGTGTTCTCGGGATTCCGCTGGTCGAACCGGCGGATCTAACAGTCCGCGAGCGCCGGCTTTTCCTGAAGACCCTTTCCGGACTGCGGCGCATCGATGTGCTGGCCTGCCGATTGGATACCGATGCGATCGACCCCCTTGAGTTCTGGACCCATGGGGGCAGCGGTGTCCCGGGTTTGACCGAGGCCTGGCGCTCGGGAAATGTGGCCCTCGCCAACGCTCCGGGCTCGGGCTTTGGCGGCACCCTGGCCCTGATGCCTTTCCTGCGGGGAGTCTGCAAGAAGTGGTTCGGAGAAGATCTCAAGCTGCCCTTCGTCGAAACCTGGTGGCTCGGGCAATCAAGAATCCGCCAGCAGGTGGTCAACGATCTCCGGCATTATGTCATTCACCCTGCCTTCACCTCAGGTCGCCCGGTTCGTGGCAGCCAGATGAGCATCGCCGAGCGGGCCCAATGGACCGCCACCCTCGAAGCGCGTCCTCATGACTTCGTGGTTCAACGCGAGATGAAGCCAAGCGTCACCCCCTCCCTTGAAGGCCAGACCATCCGCTCCCGCAGCGTGATCTGGAGGGCCTTCTGCCTTCAAACCGGAACTGGGTCGTCGATCCTCCCAGGCGGGCTGGCGATGGTGGTTCAGGATGGCGGACTGGTGGAAGATTCACAGGAAACCGGACAGGTCTCCAAGGACGTCTGGGTCACGGACAACTCCGCTGCCCACGCGGTCGAGCCCGTCATTCGCCTCAGTCAACCGGCGGTCACCCGCGATCCCCTGGCCTCGGAGGTCCCGAGCCGCATGGCCGAGCAGCTCTTCTGGGTGGGCCGCTATGCAGAGCGGATCGAGCTTCGGACCCGCCTGCTTCGCACCACACTGCGCCGGCTCGGCGGAGAGCTTTCGTCCATCCGTCGCAACCAGCGCGACGCGTGTTTCTCGATCCTCCGTCAGATGAAGATCCTGCAGGACGATGGCCCCCAGGTCGGACGCCTGCCGGTGATGATGCTGGCCCGCCTGATTCACGACGCCAAGTATCCAAAGGCCCTGCCCTCCCTGATCCGATCCCTGCTCTGGAATGCGGCCTCCGCCCGCGACCGCTTGTCGGACGACACCTGGCGAGTCTTCAATCGGCTGGAGAATCTCCTCCAACCCGGCTCGTCCAATCCCACCGTCACCAGCCAGCTTCAGATCCTCGACTCGCTGGTCCTCCACCTCGCCGCCTTCTCCGGCATGCAGGCGGAAAACATGACCCGCGGCCACGGTTGGCGCTTTCTGGAGATCGGTCGTCGCATCGAGCGCTCTCTCGGGGTTCTTTCCCTGCTGGAATCCACCCCGGATACCCAGGCCGACGAAGTGCCCGCCCTCGATCCCCTGCTGGAGACCTGCGACAGCGTGATGACCTACCGCCGTCGCCATTTTTCACGCCCAAGGTGGGACGCGGTGGTCGAACTCCTGCTCTTCGATTCCACCAACCCGCGCGGCGTCATGTCGCAGGCGGAAATCCTCTCGAAGCAGTGCGAAATGCTCCCCGGGGAAAGGGATTTCGGACTCATGCCGAAGATCCGCGAGCATGTCGCCTCACTTGTAGAAACACCGCCGTCCGCTCTAACAGTTCCGGATCGCGCGGGATTCGAGAAGCGGGCTGCCGCCTTCGAACAGCTTTCCGATCTTCTCACCCAGCACTACTTCAGCCACTCCGTCCGGAGGGTTTACTGACTTCCATGCCCGCCGCCGTGCAATACCAGATCGTGCATCGCACCCGCTACCTCTATGAGGGAGCGGTCACCGTGTCGCACCATCTGGCCCACCTCGCCCCGCGACCGTTGCCGACCCAGCGATGTCCGTGGCATGAACTGCAGATCACCCCGCAACCGGTCGGGCGCAGCGTGCACTCGGATGCCTTCGGCAATGTGACCACCTACTTCGAGATTGAAGGCCGTCACACCGAACTGGATGTCATCTCTCGCAGCTTTGTCGAAGTCATGCCAAGCGAACTTCCCGATCCCGCTGCCACCCCAGCTTGGGAAACCGTGCGCGATGCCTGCCAGGCTCCGATGCTCACCCCGTCATCCGCCGCTGGCGAGTTCCGCTTTGCTTCGCCGATGGTCCCGGTGGCCCGCGAATTCGCCGAGTATGCCCTGCCCGATTTCCCTCCGGGCCGACCGATCCTCGCCGCTCTCGAAGCGTTCATGAAACGCATCTTCCGCGAGTTCCGTTTCGATACCCGCGCCACCGACGTGGCCACTCCGGTGCACGATGTCCTGCGGAACCGGGCCGGGGTTTGCCAGGATTTCGCCCACCTGATGCTCGCCTGCATCCGATCGATCGGCCTGCCCGCCCGTTACATCAGCGGCTATCTGGAAACCCTTCCTCCTCCTGGAAAACCGAAGCTCACCGGAGCCGACGCCTCTCACGCGTGGATCTCCCTGTTCTGCGGAGACAAGCACGGCTGGATCGACGCCGACCCCACCAACGGAATCTTTCCCGCCCAACGCCACATCACGGTCGCATGGGGACGTGACTTCTCTGATGTCAGTCCACTGCGCGGAGTGACCCTCGGTGCGGGTGGCCAGCGCTTGTCCGTAGGCGTCGATGTGATGCAGATGGAAGGCTGAATCCATGAACCGACATGCGTGTCCTCGCCATTGATCCCGCCGTCCGCAACACCGGCTATGCCGTGATAGATGGCGATGCCCGCAGCTTGAAGGCACTCGCCTACGACGTCATCCGCATACCCGACCGCCTGCCGCAGTCGGCCGCGCTCGCAGCTGTTAGAACCCACCTCGGCCACATCATCGAGCAGTATCAGCCGGATGAGATCGCCGTGGAAGGCATCATCTACGTCCAGTCCCACCGCACCGCCATCAGCATGGGAGCCGCCCGCGCCGCAGCCCTCATCGCCGCAGCGGAACATGGATTGAACGTTTACGAATATGCTCCGAAGAAGGTGAAGTCCGCCGTGGTAGGCAACGGCAACGCGGACAAGAACCAGGTCGCCTTCATGGTCCGGGCGCTTCTGGGCCTGAGTGAGACGCCCCCGCATGATGCCGCGGATGCCCTTGCCATCGGCATCGCCCACCTGCAGGCTAGCGATCCGCTCAAGGCGAAACTTCTCGAGAGGCGGTTGATCTAACAGAGGTTCGCATCCATCCTCGGTCGCTGCACGATCGCTTTTCAAGGAGCCTGAAAGTCCCTTGCCCTGTTCCTTGAAATGCCACAACGCACGAACATGCCTGACTTATCCACGCAGCGCAGGAGATCATCGAACGCCATGCTCGAACCTGCGGATCGTCGTTTGAAACACGAATCAGCCCGTTCGGATGACAATCGGTGTCCGTGAGACGCCTCAAGTTAGGAAACACCCACTCGGAGATCACGCATGCTCCAAAGGATCGTGGCGGCAGGAGCCGCACTGCCCTTCATCCGGCGGGCTCCATTTTTACGCCTCTCACTGAAGCGTTCACGTGAGGCGGTGAAGGCTTCGTTGACGAAGGCTTTGCTGCCAATCACGGCACCGTCCGTGAAATAGCGAATCTTGCAACGAAGCATCGCCGCCATGCTCAGCTCGGGCAGCACCGTGCCGTTGTCTTGTGGGGAAGCTTCCAGTTCGCCCTTGACCTTGGCTTTGAGCACTTGCTTCCCGGCTGTTAGATCCGCCTCGCCGCTTTTGCGCTGAAGCGCCAGACCCATCATCTGGCGAAAAATTTTAGCCGCCTCCTT
>JAIXPW010000012.1 GCA_027485995.1 Verrucomicrobiaceae bacterium | reverse complement strand
GTTCTGGATGTCGTTCTCGCCGAACTACCTCAAGCACCTCGAAGTGCTCCAGAACGTCGGCATGACCCGCATCGACCCCGTCGTTTACAACGGCGTCGAGATCATCCCGCTGCAGTTCCTCAAGGCCGTCCTCCCCGACCCCGGCGACCTCGGCAAGTCCACCAAGGGCAAGACCTGCATCGGCAACGTCATCACCGGTGTGAAGGATGGCCAGCCGAAGGCGATCTATATCTACAACATCTGCGACCACGAAGCCTGCTTCGCGGAAGTCGGCTCACAGGCCATTTCCTACACCACCGGCGTCCCGGCCATGATCGGCGCGAAGATGATGCTCGAAGGAAAGTGGCGGAAGCCCGGCATCTGGAACATGGAGCAGTACGATCCGGACCCCTTCATGGCCGACCTGAATGAACATGGCCTGCCCTGGCAGTTCATCGAGCTGACGCCTGAGCAGGCTGCGGCGTTCCAGGTGGCTTGAGTTGAAGAGGGATTAACCACAAAGGGCACAGAGAACACAGAGGATCAGGGCTTTACTATCTAGGCCCTCTCGATGCTTTGTGTTCATGCTTCAGACAGGCTATCGACCTTCCATCAGCAGGCTTCAAGGAAAAGGCTGAGAAGCTCTGATCAAACTCGCTTTGATCAGGGCTTCAGTGAACGACATCAGGGAGCAATTTCCGTCTCAGATTGGATCGGGTTATCCAGAGACTTCGAGAAAGAGTTGATCGACTTCCTGCCAAGCGCAGAGCCTGACGAAGCGATCATTTTACTTCTCCGATCACCGAGACCAGCCATCGCCAAATCAGCACTAACCAACCCCAGTCGATCAGTTCAAGCGTTGGCCCTCCAGCACCTCCATGAATTTGCGGAGGCTGGTGACCCCTTCTCAAGAGCGATCCTGGAGGGCCGGGAAACTCCATGAAGTCGTGCGAAACTTCGCACGGCTCCGGAAAGACTTCCTGGTGTTCATCCTCGTTTGCCCCCAATTTGTCGGCCTTCTGATTGCACTTTTTGATCGACCGCTGTTGGGAGCGCGATTAGCGATCACAACATGTCGCATCAACTTTCGCGTAATCGGCAGATGGTCCTGAAAAGTTCAATCACAGCCTTGCTGCTGATGTTTGGAGGAAACCTGGCCGATGCTGCTCCTCTGGACAGCCTCAAGGCCGAGGCGAAGAAGAGCCAAGTGCTGGCCGACTTCCAGTCAATTCGGAATGCCTTGGACATGTTCAAATTGATCGCCGGGGCCTATCCGACAACGGCTCAGGGATTGAAGGCGCTGGTCGAAAAGCCTACGGCTGCTCCAATTCCAAAACGCTGGACAATGATGATGAAAAGCGAGCCTCTGGATCCATGGAAGAATCCCTATTTTTACAAATTCCCAGGAACCAAAAAGGCCGACGAGCCCGAGATCCTCAGCAGTGGGCCTGATGGAGTCAAGGGAACCGCAGATGATTTCAGCAGCCAGGTCCCGTGACCTTGAATCCTGACATACAAACCACGAAATTCACGAAACATCACGACAATCAGGCAGTTCCGAAACGCTTCAGACTCATTCATCAGGTGAGAGCGAAGATGGCGACAATTGCTTCTACTTTCGTGCTTTTCGTGACTTGAGTGGTTTCCCATTTTTCTTTTAGGGATGACTGCTTTTCTCATGTCTGACATTCGATTCGTCGAGATCGAAGATTCAAGGCTGATCCGCGATTCATGAAGAAGGTTTGCTCGTGAACCTCTGACGAAGCTGGCGTATCACCATCCACCCCAGCATGCATCCAAGAGCGTAGGGCGGGAAGTCCCACCAATTGAATGTGGTGCCCAGGATCACCCTCCCTGGCCAGGTCGCGCGGACGGCAAGGATGAAGGGAGCTTGCCAGAGTTGTAAAAACTCGACGGCGCAGGAAAAGACGAACACTCCAAGCGCGCATTTCAGCAGGGATCGTCTTGGGGACAGGAAGGCGACACCTAACATCAGCAAGATCTGATACGCCAGACTTCCGCCAATGTCCTGAAGCAGCGGAGCGTTCAGGGCCTTGGAAAAGCGCACGAAGTATCCAAATGGAATGATGCCCATCATCCCCACCAGCAGGGCGATGCGGTAGGGTTTGCAGAGGAGGGTATCGGCATTCATGGGCTGGGTGATAGCAGGGTGATTGATTGATTCAGATGAGAGCTTGATGAAATTCCTGTGATCGCCAGCCAGGGCCCACAGTGGTGAGAATCCAAGAAAGCAAACAACCGAGGGACAAGTTTCCACTCAGGCGGCATTTCCCTACCAGCCTCCTGCGTTTCGAATCATGCCAGAGTCGCTGTCCACCGACATCCGCTTCAGACTCCGTCGCCTCATCATCGGCTCCCTCATCCTAGTGGCTGCATGGCCGGTGTGGAGCTTGTCGGTCAGATCCTTCTCCACGTCGGCAGGTTGCCACTGTGACTTCACCCGTGCCGACATGATCTCCCTCCACAACGCGCTGGATTTCTATCAGTTGAAAACCGGCTCGTTTCCGACCACCGAGCAGGGACTCAAGGCCTTGATCAAGAAGCCGACCATCGCCCCGGTTCCATGCAATTGGATCCCGATCAGGAAGCAGGACTCACTTGATCGCTGGGGGCGTCCGTATGCCTACCGCTATCCGGGACGCAAGGATCCCTCCAAGCCGGAAGTTTATTCTCTCGGGGCGGATGGCATCGAGGGCAACGAAGATGACATCCATTTGGACAACAACTGAGTATCTCAAAAGCCAAGCCAAGCACTCATCATGAATCCGGAAGAATCCACACTTTCATCCTTAAAAGCCCGAGGCAAAAGCGGGGCCGCAATTGTTTCAATCATCATCTACCTTGGAGCGGCGGCACTTTTCGGATTGGTTGTGCTCCTTGCGATCTTTCTGCTGCGCTCCCCCTGCAGTTCGGCAAAGGTCAGTCAGGCCTACGCGGACCTCAAATCGATGCAAGCCGCCCTCGACATCTACAAGCTTGAAGGAGGCAGCTACCCGACCACAGCTCAGGGTCTGAAGGCTCTCATCGAAAAGCCATCCAGCGAGCCCGTGCCGGCCAAATGGCAGCAGATGATGAAAATCGAACCCCTGGATCCCTGGAAAACCCCCTACGTCTACCGGTTCCCAGGTTCCAAAGACCCCACAAGGCCAGAACTCATCAGCAAGGGCCCGGACGGCGTCGAGGGCAACGAGGATGACATCGATTTGGACGACTAACAGATTGCTTCAATCCAAGCTCAACCTCTCTTCATGGATTCGGAAGCATCCACCCGCTCATCCTCCTCAACGATCCGAGGCCTTGGAGGTGCCACCCTGGTCTCAATCGTCACCTGCCTTGGAGCGCTTGTCGGGATGATCGTGGCCGTCGAATTCTTCGATCTGCGGTCATCCTGCGGTAAATCAATCTCAGGCATGATCACTTCCGATTTCAAACCAATTGGAAACGCCCTCGACCTGTACAAGCTTGAATGCGGCCGCTACCCGACCACAGCTCAGGGTCTGAAGGCTCTCATCGAAAAGCCATCCAGCGAGCCCGTGCCGGCCAAATGGCGGCAGACCATGGAAATGGAACCCCTGGATCCATGGAAAAACCCCTACGTCTACAAGTTCCCAGGTTCCAAAGATCCCACCAACCCGGAGCTCATCAGCAAAGGCCCGGACGGCATCGAGGGCAACGAGGATGACCTCAGCAGCAAGGACCCTTGATCCAGCTTTCTCCCGTTGGAACTTGCTACTTGGACCTTGGAACTTTCTCCTCCCCCCGTGGCCGCCTACGTCATCTCCCTGCCTGCGCTTGAGCGCAACGCCCGTATCCTTCGCGAAACCGCCGACGCCGCCGGGTGCCGGATCGTGCTCGCGCTGAAAGGTTTCTCCTGCTGGAAGGCTTTCGATGCGATCCGTCCCCACCTCGATGGCTGCTGCGCCTCCGGTCTGTGGGAAGGCCTGCTCGCCCGCGATCATTTCGGCAAGCACATCGTCACCTACTCGCCCGGCTACACCGAGGACGACATCCGCCAGCTCTGCGAGTTCACCCACCATCTCGACTTCAACTCGCTGTCGCAGTGGTTCCGCTTCCGCGAAATCGTGATGGCCCACCCGCGTTTCGAGAGCGGAGAGCTCCTCTGCGGGCTGCGCGTCAATCCGCAGTGCTCCACCGGCGACACCCCGCTCTACGACCCCTGTGTCGCTGGCTCGCGACTCGGCATCACTGCGGACCAACTCGAAGGCGCGGATCTAACAGGTCTTTCCGGCCTGCATTTCCATACGCTCTGCGAACAGAACTCCGACGACCTCGAAAAGACCCTCGTCGCAGTCGAGGAAAAGTTCGGACACCTCCTGCGCTCGCCGCAGTTCACCTACCTCAACATGGGCGGCGGCCACTGGATCACCAAGCCCTTCTATGATCGCGAGCGCCTCATCCACCTGGTGAAGGAAACCCGCGCCAAGTACGACGTCGAGGTCTGGCTGGAACCCGGCGAAGCCGCTGCCATCCACACCGGCGTGCTGCGCTCCGAGGTGCTCGATGTGTTCGACTCCGCCGGCCACAAGCTCGTCATCCTCGACATCTCGGCGACGGCCCATATGCCGGATGTACTGGAGATGCCGTATCGGCCGGACGTGTTCCTTGTTGAAAGTTCCAAGGGCCAAGTTCCAAGTTCCAACGAAGAGAAGCAGCCTGCCGTGACATTCGAAGGCGAGCGCTATGTCCCAGGGATGGAGAAATCCGCAATTCTTCATCGTCTCGGCGGACCGACCTGCCTGGCGGGTGATGTCACGGGCGATTTCGCCTTTCCCCGTGCACTCGTTCCCGGTGACGTGCTGGTCTTCGATGACATGGCGCACTACACGATGGTGAAAACGACCACCTTCAACGGCGTCAAGCATCCGGACATCGTGCTCCAGCATGAGGACGGAACCCTCGAAACCATTCGTGAATTCAGCTACCCTGATTTCCGGGATCGGCTGGCATAGGAATCCAAGACCATGAGCACCCCAGACGATTTGATCATCTATTGGCCTTTTGCCTTCTCGCTCCTCATGATACTGCTCCAAATCCCTACAGCCATCCTCTTCTTTCAGAATCGCCATGCTTCTACGTGGCTGGCCTTGATCGGAAGCATCATGGGATCACCGATTGCTTTCATCAATCTGACGATCGGCCACATTACGCGATCCTATCATTCTGAGCTTCGCCGCGATTGGGATTCCGTGATGAACACCCTCTCGTATGTCTCTGCAATGGGCCTCATCATGTTCGCCTCCGGAATGCTCTGGATCGCCCTCCGCCGCCGCAACCTCTCCGCCCGCATCGCCGAGTTGGAGCAGATCCTCGCGGCCCAGAATTCCCGGCTTCAGTAGCACCAGCCTCCCCGTGATCAGACATCAACAATCGCCGTTCATCAATCGTCAATCCTGTCGGTGCCGTTTCATGGGCCGGATTGACGATTGAGGATCCGACTTCGCCAAGGCAAAGACGGACAGGTCGTTGATTTTGGATTTTTGATTTTGTTAGGTGCGGCGCAACTGGTTCGATTCCCTGACCCATGAAAATCCCGACCCAAGACCTGTTGATGCCCGTTGCTGTGTTCACGCTGGCCGGAGCGATGGCATTCGGCCTGGGAGGAATTGCTTCGGCGGGATCGAAATACCCCAACAACGGCAGCGAAGTCGGCGCTTGGATCATGGTTCCGGGAGCCCTGTGCTTTGGCTGGCTGTTGGTGATCGAGGTGAAGCGCCGACTGGCGGCTGTTGGAAAAGCCGACGAGACCAAGAACGGCGAAGGCTCGTGAACGGCCGGCCGAGCCTCGTTTGAAAGCGAGTCTTCATCGAGGACCGAGGCTTTGGGTTGTCGCGGATGCGAACTTCGGCGTCTGGTTGGCTGTTCCGTTCCAGTGGTCTCGGGTGCGAAGTGTGACCTGTCCTCGTCTTTTCGAGACGAGAGCGCGGTCGGCAGGCGTTTCACTGGTGGGAAAATCTTGAGGCTTTCCCGTTTGCGCATGCAGGATCGCGTGCCAGCATCAGCAACTACATCCGATGACGACCGAAGAATTGCAGGAACAGATCGCCGCGACGAGCGGGTGGCTTCACGACGTGAAGAGGGAAATGGGCCAGGTGCTCGTGGGTCAGGAGGGTCTGGTGGACCGCCTGCTGATCGGACTGCTCTGCAACGGCCACATCCTCCTCGAAGGCGTTCCCGGACTGGCCAAGACGCTGGCGGTCAAGGCGCTGTCGGGCTCCTTGCAAACCAGCTTCGCCCGCTTCCAGTTCACGCCTGACCTGCTGCCGGCCGACCTGCTGGGCACGATGGTTTACAACCCGCAGGAGGCCTCGTTTGCGCCAAAGCTGGGACCGATTTTCAACAATTTGATCCTCGCCGACGAAATCAACCGCTCTCCCGCCAAGGTGCAGTCGGCCCTGCTGGAGGCGATGCAGGAGCGCCAGGTGACCCTCGGCGACCGCACCTACAAGCTGCCGGACCCGTTCCTGGTGCTGGCCACTCAGAACCCCATCGACCAGGAAGGGACCTACCAGCTTCCCGAGGCGCAGCTCGACCGTTTCCTGCTCAAGGTGACCGTGGGCTACCCGACGAAGGATGAGGAGCTGACGATTCTCGACCGCATGGCGACTTCGGCACCTACCTATCAGACCAAGACCGTGGCCACGCCGGAGCAGGTCGCCGTTTCCCGGAATCTGGTCAACAGCGTCTACATCGACCCGGCTGTGCGCGAATACATCGTCCAGCTCATCCATGCCACCCGTTTCCCGGTGAAGGTCGATGCGCCCTTGAAGAACCTGGTCCGCGCCGGTTCCTCGCCGCGTGGCACGATCAATCTCGCGCTCAGTGCCCGGGCCCGCGCATTCACCAATGGCCGGGCTTTCGTGACGCCGCAGGATGTGAAGGACATGGCCCACGACGTCCTCCGCCACCGCATCCTCCTCACCTATGAGGCCGAGGCGGAGGAAATGACGACGGATCAGATCATTGATCGCATTCTCGCGAAGGTGCCGGTGCCTTGAGAGATTCAAGACGACAAGATTCAAGACTCAAGACAAGAGGAAGAATGCTGACGGAGGAACAGATCGAGGAGATGATGAAGCGCGTGCGCAAGCTCGAGCTGAAGGCTCGTCGGCTGGTGCGTGAGTCGTTTTCCGGTGAGTATCTTTCTTCGTTCAAGGGTCAGGGTCTCGATTTCGATGACTTCCGCGAATACCAGCATGGCGACGAGGTGCGTTTCATCGATTGGAACGTCACCGCACGGATGGGCATGCCCTTCATCCGCAAGTTCCGCGAGGAGCGGGAGATGTCGATGGTGCTGGCGGTGGATGTTTCCGGCTCTGCCGATTACGGCAGCGTCTCGACGAGCAAGCGCGAGATCGCGGCGGAAGCGGCGGCGGTGCTGGGCTTCAGTGCCATCGGCAACGGCGACAAGGTGGGCCTGCTGATCTTTGCCGGCGAGCCGATCCTTTTCGTGCCGCCCGCCAAGGGGTCGCGGCACCTGTTGCGGATGATCCGAGAAATCCTGGTGGCCCGCCCGCTGAGATCGGGCACTTCGGTGGAGGCGGCCTGTGATTTCCTGGTCAAGACGCTGCGTCGGAAGTCGCTGGTGTTCATGATCTCCGATTTCCAGAGCGATCCACTCGACAAGCCGCTGGGCAAGCTTTCCCGCAAGCACGAGACCGTGGCCCTTCGCGTGTCCGATCCCCTCGAAGCCGAGCTGCCGAGGGCGGGTCGCGTGGTGATGATCGATCCGGAAACCGGCAACAGCATCCAGGTCAACACCAACAGCAGGACGCTGCGCGAGGCCTATGCGAAACACTCCGCCTGGCGCAGTGAGCTGGCCCGAGGGCTTTTCAAGAAGCACGGGGTGGACGCCGCCGAGTTGAACACCCAATCCGATCCCCTTCCCCACCTTCACCAACTGCTGCGCCGCCGGAAGCGCAAGCGCGGTGCCTGAACCAGATGGAATCCGAACCGTCATCGCTGGCCTTGAAGCCGCCGCCGCCTCCGGACGCCTTGCTGCCAAAGGCGCATTTCCCGCTGTGGGCCACGGCGATGATCGTGGTCGGCCTGCTGATGCTGCTGGTGGTGGTGGTGAAACTGACGCGGAGAAGGAAGCCGGTCGATCCCCTCACCCAGCGCCGCCAGGCCTACGAAGCGGCGCTCCGTTCGATCAACGAGGCCACATCCAGCGACGGTCGCGAGGCCGCCACCAAGGCCTCGCTCATCCTCCGCCGCTACCTGGCCACGGTTTCGGGCGATCCGGCGCTGTTTGAGACCCACGAGGAATTCATCGCCCGACGCGATTCGTTGAAATCGCTGGCCGAGGAGGCCCGGGAGGCCGCGCGGGTGCAGTTTGATCGTCTGGCCGCGCTCAAGTATTCCAAGGACATCCGGGCTGCGGACAGTGCGCCGATTTTCGAGTCCAGCCGTGCGCTTCTGGAAACCCTGCACCGCGCCTTTGCATGAGCGAGTTGTTCGAACATTTCCGACTGGCCCATCCGGCGTGGCTGCTGCTGCTGATCCCGGCCTTCCTGTTGCTGATCCTGCGTCGCGGTCGCGGTGCGGCGGCGGCCGTCACTTTTCCGAATGTCCCGGTGCTGCTCAGCCTTGGAAAGCGCACCCGGCAGGGTGCCTGGAGCTTCGGCCTGCCCCTCGCCTGGCTCTCCCTGTTCATCGCCATCTGGGCCCTTGCCCGACCCGTGTGGCGCAACGAGTATCAAAGCCGCAGCGCCAGCGGCATCGACATCGTGGTGGCCTTCGACGTCTCCCTTTCGATGGAGATCGATGATTTCCAGAAGGACGGCTTGGCCCTGAAGCGCTTCGTTGCCGCCAAGGAGGTGGTAAAGGACTTCATCAACCGTCGGCCGGATGACCGGATCGGCCTGGTGATTTTCGCGGGCAAACCCTACAAGGTCAGCCCGATCACCCTCGACCACCAGTGGCTGCTCAAGGGACTGGAGGAAGTGAAGCTCGGCGATACCGTAAAGGAACAAGGCACGGCCATCGGCTCGGCCCTGGCGGCCTCCGCTCTGCGCTTGGATTCGCGGGAATCGAAAAGCAAGATCATCGTGCTGATCACCGACGGCGCGAGCAACTCGGGCAAGATTTCCCCGGTGGAGGCTGCCGAGAACGCCAAGGAACTCGGCATCAAGATCTACACGGTCGCGATCGGCACCACCGAGGGCCGCGTTTCTGGGAACGTCCAGCGCTTCCCCCGCCAGGAGTTCGACCTCCCAACGCTGAAAAAGATCGCGGACCTGACCGGAGCGGAGCATTTCTGGGCGCAGAGCCTGGAGCAGTTGAAGGACAATTTCCAAACCATCGACCGACTGGAGAAAACCGATGCCAAGTCGCTGACCGTGATCGAGGACACCGAGCTCTACGCCTGGTTTCTCGGTGCATCGCTTCTTTTCGCCCTTCTCGCGGCCATCCTCCAGGTCATGAACCCGCCCATCACCGCCTGACATGTCCTTTGCCCATCCCATCTGGCTGTTCCTGCTGGTGCTCGTTCCGATTTTCGGCGCGGTCGCCATCCTGATCGCCCGTCTGCGGGGAAAGCGCTGGAAGGTCTTCGTGGCGGATCGCCTGCGTGGGGCGCTGCTCCAGCGGACTTCGGCCCTGCCTCACTGGCTTTCGCTGGTCTTTCTCCTGCTCTCTCTGGGGCTGATGATCATCGCCGTTGCCGGTCCTCGTGGCGATGCAGGCACCTCGTCGGAGAAGATCATGGGCCGCAATGTGCTCTTCGCCCTCGATCTTTCGCGCAGCATGCGGGTCTCGGACGTCAAGCCCGACCGCCTCGCCCAGGCAAAGGTGCTGATTTATGAAATGATGGATGCCATGCCGAACGACCGAATGGGTCTGATCGGTTTTGCAGGAAATCCATATCTGTTCGCGCCGCTGACGATTGACCACGGCGCGGTGCGGGAGACCGTCGAGCAGCTCGATGAAACGTGGATTCCGAGCGGAGGTTCGGACATTGTGGCCGCGCTCAAGCTCTCGATCGAGACGCTGAAGAAGACCGGCATCCGCAACAACGCGCTGGTGCTGATCAGCGATGGGGAGAAGCACGACGGCAGGCTGGACGAGGTGCTGCGTGAGGCGGAGCAGTCCGGCGTTTACATTTTCACGGTCGGAGTGGGCACTGAGGAGGGGGATTTCGTGCCGCACGAGGAATTTCCCGACAACAAGTTCCGCGACAAGGACGGACAGCCCATCATCAGCCGCCTGCACCCGGAGGTGCTGAAGGCCATCGCCGAGGAAACCAAAGGCCGCTTCGCCGTGGCGGGCTCCGGGGTGGACATTCCGGCGCTGGCGCGTTCGGCGATGTCCGATCTGGATCAGTTCGAACTAAAGGGTCGGGAGAAAAAGGTCGTGGTGGAGTTTTATCAATGGATGCTCGGACCCGCGCTGTTTTGCCTGCTGGTGTCGATCCTGGCGGCGACCCGCTGGCGGCCGATCGCCACCCGGGCGGCGATTGCGGCCACGGTGGCCGCCTCGGTTCCTGCCGCCAATGCGGTTTCCCCAGAGGGTGCCAGGTCAGCCCTCATGGAGGGTCGTTCTTCTGAAGCCATGTCCGAATTCGAGTCGCTGGCGAAGTCAGCGAAGCGCCCCGAGGACGCAGCCCGCTTCCGGCTTGGAGAGGCCTCGTCCGCATACCGGGAGAAGGATTTCAAGAAGGCCACCGACGCCTACAGCGGGGCCCTGCTTTCCGACGATCCGGCGGTCGAGCGTCATGCTCATCTTGGACTCGGCAATGCCTTGTTTCACCAAGGCTGGCAGTCCCTCAGCAACGGCGAGCCCTACCCGGATCCGCCGCCTGCCGACCTCGAGACCTTTGACGCCATGGTCCGCGAGGAGTTGCAGAAATGGATCCAGAGCGAGCCCCCCGAGGCCGGAGAGACGGAGTCGTTCAGCCGATTCGACCACCTCGTCGTCAACTGGGTGGACGCCGTGCGCCATTTCGATTCGGCCCTGAAGCTCGATCCGTCGGATGTCGATGCACGCCAGAACCGGGCCTTGGCCGTGAAGTACCTCGGTCGACTCAAGGAGCTCCTCAAGGAGGAGTCCGATTCCGCCAAGCAGTCCATCCCGCAGGAGCCCCAGCAAGGCGAGGGTGGAGAAAGTCCCGATCAGGAAGGCGAGGGCGACCCCAAGGAAAAGGGCAAGCCGAAGGAGGGAGACCAGGGCAAGGAGGGCGATCAGGGCGACAAGAAGGATCAAGGCAAGGGCTCAGAAGGTGAACCCAAGGACGAAGGGTCCGGCGGCGAGAAGGACAAGCCCAAGGACGGCGAGGGCAAGGAGGGCGAGAAGCCCAAAAAACCAAGCAAGGCAAAGCCTGACGAAACCCCGAGGGATCGGGCGCTCCGCATCCTTGGTGAAAACCAGGACGTTCAGAAAGGTCCGCTGGCCCCGGGCAGAAACGAATTCATGAGACCAGAGAAAGACTGGTGACCCCAACCATGCACATGTTCCTCCGCATCCTCCTGAAGCCGCTTGGTTTCCTCCTCCTGTTGGCCACGGCTTCCGCCGCCGCGCCTGCGTTGCAAACCACGCTTTCGAGCCGTTTCCTAGCACGGGGCGAGACCGCCTTGCTGGAGATCCTGATCACCAATGGCCGCTCGGATGGGGAAATGCCCGCTCCTCCGGCTGTGGCCGACGTCACCATCCAGGCCGCCGGATTCGGCAACAAGCCGATGCGGGGCAACCGCTTCGCCCAGGCCTTCCAGTATCTGGTCTCCAGCTACAAGGTCGGCCATCACGTCATTCCTGCGATGACCCTGGTGGTCGATGGCGAGAAGGTGATGACCCAGCCACTTGAGTTCGTGGTTTTCAATCCGGACGAGCTGAAGTGGGCCGAAGCCACGGTCGGCGGTCTCAGGTTTCGCTACGCGGCCGCCTTCCGGGTCATGAAGGACCAGCCCTACGAAAACGAGGCGGTGCCCGTGGAGATCAAGGTTTACATCCCCAGCGAAATGCCGGTCGAGGACTGGGGAATTCCGGAGTTCGAGCGCGACAACGTCACCTGCTGGCGCTTCGAGCCGAATCCCACCCCCGGCGCGATCAACCTGCTGGGCCGACCCTATGCCGCGATCGGATACCCGAGCACCCTTTCCCCGACCAAGTCCGGAAGCGTCGGGATCGGCCCGGCCACGCTTCGACTGGTGACCCAGCAGGTGGTGACGGATGGTTTCATGCGCCGTGAGTACATGGCCGTGAACCTGAACATTCCGAAACTGGAACTCACGGCGCGAAAGCTGCCGGACGGAGCGCCCGAGGGCTTCACCAATGCGGTGGGCCATTTCACCGCCATCGCCAGCACCAGCCAAACGGAGGTGCGGCAGGGTGATCCGGTTTCGGTGGACGTCGAAGTCACCGGCAGCGGCAACCTCGATGTCATCGAAGCACCGAAGCCGATCGATGAAACCGGATGGAAGCTCTATGAATCCACCGCCAACCAGCGCGGCGACGAACGGCGTCAGATTTATGGGACGACGGTCTTCCGTCAGTTCATGCGGCCCTTGTCGCTCAAGAAGGAAATCCCCGCTTTCCGGCTCGTCTATTTCGATCCCGATCTCGGGAAATACCTCACGGTTCTTACGGATCCTATCCCCCTGAAGGTTCTGCCTCCTCTCGGCAACGGCGCAGCGGCCGGGACCATGGTGCCCCCTCCTCCACCGGCTGCAGGCATCCCGGTCGAGCGCATGACCGACATCCTCGGGCTGATTCAGCCCGCCCAACTGGTCGCGCCCACCGGATTCGCCCTGCCTTCCTGGACCGCGCACCTGGTGGCCGGTTTGTTGGCTTTGGTTCTCGCCATCAAGTCCCTGTGGATGCGCATCCGTCCGAAATTGGAGAAGGATCCGGTCAAGCTCGCCCGCCAGAGCGCCCTGAGGCAGTTGGAAAAAGCCAATGCCCAGGACCATTCGGTTTTCCTGAAAAAGGCCGGACATTTCATCGAGGAATGGCTGGGGGACAAGGTGGCCGCCGAGCCCGGATTGCAAACCGTCCTCAAGGAGCGGGATGATCTCTGCTTCAAGCAGGAACCCCATCCCCAAACCAAGGTCGATCGCCAGCGTCGCAGCGAGATTCTCAACCTCCTCCGGAAATCAGCCCTGCTCCTGACCCTTTCCCTCTGGCTGGGAAGTGGTTCTGACTCCCGCGCTGAGGATGCTGCTGCCGCCGTTCAGTCCAGCGCCACCGCCGCCTACGAGGCCGCTGATTATGACCGGGCCATCACGCTCTGGCTGGAGGCAGGCCCCTACGATCGACTCACGGCCGACACGTTCTACAACATCGGCAACGCCTGTTACCGCCTCGGCTCGCCCGGCCATGCCGCGCTTTACTACCGTCGCGCCCTCGACCGCGATTCGTCCCACGTCGAGGCCCGCCAGAACCTGCGATTCCTGGAGCGCAAGCATGGCGCGATCACGGTTCCCCGGCCGGACCATCAGTACGTGCTTTCGCGGCTGCGCCTCGATACCTGGAAAAACCTGCTCTGGACCGCCGCCTGGATGGCCGGGCTGGGCATCCTGTTCTTCACCTCCACCCGGCCCGGAGCGCCCGTCCGGGTTGTGGCCATCTGCGGCTTCATCCTTGCCCCGCTTCTCGCCTGCGTCGGAGGGCTTGCGTGGCATTACTACCCCGATGACTCCCTGTTCGCCCCGCTTGAACGGCAGGCCGTGGTGATCGCGGAAAAGGCCACCCTGCATGTCGATGCGGCGCGCACTTCGCCTGACGTCATCGATGCCCCTCAAGGCTCGCTTTGTGAGGTGCTGAAACTCCGCGGCGACTGGGCCTACGTCGGTTTTGCCACCAAGACCCGAGGCTGGATTCCGCTCAACCAGATCGAAGCCGTGAAGCCGGATTCCGCGCCCCGCCCTCCGAAGATCGCCAAGCCCAAGGCCGACGGAAACAGCGCCTGAGGGCTTCAGCGGCATCGCACCGGCCGGTTTGTCTGGCTCCAGCCAAAAAGAGACCCTCAACAGCGTTACCTGTTGAGGGTCAGATGGTGGAGGCGAGGGGAGTCGAACCCCTGTCCGAAACGCCTTCAGCCCTGGCATCTACACGTTTAGCCGACGGTCTGGTGTTTCAGAGAACTAGGCCCATCGGCGGCGTTGCGTCTCCTAGAAACCTGTTTGATCTCGGAAGTGAGCCCGGTTACCCGACCCTCAACCCAGCCTGCTAGGTGTCGCCCTTCCCCTCAGCAGACATCGGGGGTCGGACGTAGCTGTCAATTAAGCAGCCAATGCGAGCTCGTTGGAGTCTGCATTTATTTGTTTTGATCGGCTTTTCAAGAGGCCAACCGATCAACCTCCACGTGCAACCAGCGCGTCAAACGTCCCGTCGAAACCAGAACGCCCCCGTTTGCTGAACGGCGGGAGGATGCACCCGGGACTGGGGGGATTCAACAGGAATCTCGGATGCCGCGATGAAAACGAATGTTTTAATTTTCCGTTTACGGAATTCTCCAGGGGAGGCTCGGGTCCGATGGCGTCGGCTTTTGGCATGTCGGCCAAGCTTTCGGTGACGTGAATCGACCCAGACCGACCTTTCTTCAGCCTTTCGAATTGCTCCAGAGGCCCGACAGGGAGAAGCGAGTCGCTCATCCTCTGGGCTCGACCCGACCCGATTCCGGAGCTCCTCCGAAAACTGGCGAATTTTTCTTAAATCGAAGCAATTGAACTCATTTTGAGCGGTTTTCCAAAATCTTTACTTATCAAAACTTGATCATCCAATTACCGTGATAGAAGCCTTAACTTGACTTTGATGACTCAAAGAGCGATGGAATTTCCAGCATGTTGACCTCGACCGTCGAAGACTACCTGAAGGCCCTGCATCGACTGGGGGGAAGCGCCGAATTGGTGCCTTTCGGCCGGATCGCGACCGCCCTCGACGTCACGTCCGGGACCGTGACCACGATGATGAAGCACCTGGGCGACGCCGGTCTCGCCGAGTATCTCCCCCGTCGTGGAGCGCGTCTGAGCGAGTCCGGAAAACTGGCTGCGGTTCGGGTGATCCGTCGACATCGCCTGGCCGAGACCTTTCTGGTCGATGTGCTGGGGATGGAAATCCACGAGGTCCACGCCGAAGCGGAGATCCTCGAACACGCCCTATCGGAGCGTCTGACCAACCGGATCGACCACTTTCTCAAAAGGCCGGCCTACGATCCCCACGGCAGCCCGATCCCCGGACCGGACGGTTCCATCCGGGAAACCTCGCTCAAGCCCCTGACCGAACAGGCCGAAGGCGGCCGCTACCATTTGATGCGGCTGACGCGGACCGACCAGCCCTTCATCGACTGGCTGGCAGGGTTTGGAATCGTGGTCGGAGGTGACGTCGGCCTGGCGAAACGCGACCTCATCACCGGCATCGTCACCCTCGAGACCGCCGGCGGCCGGCGCATTCAGATTGGAGAAGCAGCGGCATCGGCCTTGTTGGTGGAGTAGAACGACGAGCCAGGTCAGCCCATCAGAGGATTCCTGACCCTCTCAAATCCGAATCCGCCAAAGTGCTTGTCGTTCACGGTGGCAAAGTGGGTCACCCCATGATGCCGGAGGGTCAGGGCCAGTCGGGCGTCGATGATCTCGCGAAACCCACTGCTTGTTGCCGCCGCCCATTTCCACAAGGAGGGGCCGATCTCCGGCTCGTAGTCAACGAACTCCCAGCCGGGATTGGACCGCAGAGCCAGGCAAAAGTCCGCGGCCTCCTTGGCGGTTCTGGGCTTTTTGAATACCGCCGGATTGCGGATCTGCATGTAGATCTCCAAAAGCACCAGTCCACACAGCACAAAGCGATGCTGCCCAGAGGCCTCGGAAGCGAAAAACCGACGCGCCTCAGCATGATGCCGCGAATCCGGCTTCGCAGCGTAGAGGAAGATGTTGGTGTCGGCGGAAACAATCATCGCTCGGAACGCAGGGTGATGGCCTCGGTTTCAGGACTCACGGATTCCGGATCCGCAAGGAAATCCCCGCCGAAGTCCAGAGTCGGGAAACTCCAAGTGGGGGCCATCCGCTCACTTTCAGGAAATCGAGTGACGAATTGCTCCGCAGCCTTCCGCTTGACCTCCGCCAGCGACCAATCCTGCTGTTCAGCGATCGCCTTCAAACGCCGGTAGAGTGGATCAGGAAACTGAATTTGCGTCCGAATCACGATGGCTGAATCACACCACTATCCAATTGATGTCAAACCGACGTCACCGTGTCTCGCAGGGGTGAAATTCAGTATCCCACGACCTGAAGCCCGGGAATCCGGTTGAAGTGGGCGGCGTTGTTGGTGACCAGGGGCACGGAATGGGCCAGCGCCGAGGCCGCGATCCAGTGATCATTGGCTCCAATCATCTGATTCTGAGCACGCAGCAACCGTGTCGTCACCGCATATTGATGGGCCGTGGACGCGTCCATTGGCAAAACATCGAATCGGGACAACATCGCCGCACAAGCTGGATGATGAAGATCTCCGAATCCTTCAGCAAACTCGCCCACCACCGTCCACGAAAGGCATGGCCGGGCGGTGGCATTCTGCAGGAGGAAGTCATGGGCCTTTCCCGTCCCCCGACGCATCTCCCCTTCAAGATCAATGAGAAAGCAGGTATCGAAAAGAAAGCTGCTCAGGCCCAGGGATTGTCAGGCGGAAGGTCCAGTTGCTGGGAGGCGTCGAGTCGCTGAATCACCCCTTCGTCCGCCATCGGGATCCCCATCAAGGAAGACAAAAGATTGCCGCAGGTCTTTGATTCCTGACTCCATTCCGCCCGGCGGATCACCTGGGAAAAGGAATCGCGAGGACCCAGGCGCGCCGAGCATAGCCTTTCGTAGGCTACCAGGTCGATGGAACTGGTCTTCGTGGCCATGCATGCAGCATACACAGGCACAATTTGGGAATCAAAGTGGAATGGTGCCGAGGTGCGGGAATGCCAGATCTGAATTTCGAATTTCGAATTTCGGATTTCCCTTTCCCCCTACCCGTTCAGGTTCGAGATCGTCTGGAAGATGGCGGTGATCATCAGGTAGGCCATCGCGCCGATCAGGCCGGCCATGATGATGAGGACCGTCGGCATGATCAGGGCCATGATGCGTTGGAGGTCCTTGTCGAGTTCCTTGTCGTAACGCTCGGCCGCCCGGCGCAGGGAGATATCGAGCTTTCCGGTCTGCTCGCCGACCGAGATCATGTCCACAAACAGGGCCGGAAAGGCTCCGGTGCGGATGAGCGCACGGGAAAAGGCGCGGCCATCGCCGACCTGGTCGATCACCCGATTCAGCTCGCCGCGAAGGGAAAGGTTCTGGGTGGCGTCGCGGGAAAGTTCCAAGGCGCGGAGGAGAGGCAGGCCGTTTTCGACGAGGTTGGCCATCGTTTCCAGGAACTGGACATAGAACCGGCTGGAAATGACCGGGCCGATGAGGGGCATCTTCAGCTTGGTGCGGTCCCAGGTCGGCTTGTTGGCGTCGTTGTCTTTCCAGGCCTTGAAGAACAGGCCGCCAGCGATGAGCAGGATCAGGTAAATGTACCAGTAGGCCCCAAGGTGATCGGCGATCGCCGTCATCCACTGGATCGGGGCGGGAAGCTTTCCACCGGGAGTGCTCTTGATCAGCTCGGTGAGCTGGGGAATCAGGGTGGTGACGAAAACGATCGACACCCCGATGCCCGCCAGCACGAGGAAGGCCGGGTAGATCATCGCGAGGATAAGTCGGCCCTGGAGTTCCTGGAGGGTCTTCAGGTAGTGGGCCTGGCGCTTGAGGATGGTATCGAGCGCGCCGGACGCCTCACCGGCAGCGGCCAACGAGCAATAGAGGGGGCCGAAACTCGGGCTGACCCGCTTCAGGGCGCTTGAGAAATTCATGCCGTCCCGGACGACCTGGCGGATCTTGTAAGCGACGTTCTTGAGGTTCCCCAGCTCCTGACGGCTTTCCATCGCCTTCAAAGCGGGCTCAAGCTGGAGGCCTGCTCCGAGCATGTCGGCGAGTTCCTCGGTGAACATGACCACTTCGGCGCGCTTCAACTTCAGCGGCCCATCCGGGATCTCATCGTTCTTTGCCTTCGCGCTGACCTTTTCCGGCTCGCTGTCCTTTGACTTCGCCTTGTTCTTCGAGGCTGATGGGACCGTGCCGCCCGTGCTTTCCTTCAGACTCACCGGCTGGAGGCCCTTCTTGTCCAACATGCGAAGGGCATCCGGACGATCGGCAGCATCGAGCTCCCCGGTGGCGACACCACCGGAGGAATTGAGGGCTTTGTAGGAAAAGACGGGCATTGGGGAATTGAAAAATGGTTATGGGTTAGTCGTTATTGGACAGAATCATTTCAACTCTTTCACGATTCACTACTAACCATTCACTTCTAACATGATTCACTCACCCCCACCGATGTCGGAGGATGTGACGGAGATGACTTCCTCGATGGTGGTGAGGCCCTGCATCACCTTGATCCAGCCGTAGCCGCGCATCGGGATGTAGCCATCCTTCACCGCCTGGGCCTTGAGCTCGTTGTTCTGGGCGCTGTGAGCGACCAGTTCCTGCAGGGCGTGGGTCAGCACGACGATTTCGTAAATGGCAAGTCGGCCGGAGAATCCAGTCCCACGGCAGCGGTCGCAGCCCTTCGAGGTGAAGGCCTGGCCTTCGAGGTTGATCGGAATTCCGAGATCGCGACGGTCGTCGTGAGTGACCTCGCGCGGAACCTTGCAATGCGGGCAAAGACGACGAACGAGACGCTGGGCAAGGAAAGCCCGAACCGCCGCGGAAACGAGGAAGGGTTCCACGCCCATGTCGACCAGACGGCTGATGCCGCCGATGGCGTCGTTGGTGTGAAGGGTGGAGAATACCAAGTGACCGGTGAGGGAGGCGCGGATGGCGATTTCCGCGGTTTCCAGGTCTCGAATTTCCCCGATCATCACAATGTTCGGGTCGGCGCGGAGGATCGACCGGAGCGCGGAGGCGAAAGTCAGGCCGATTTCGGATTTCACCGCGATCTGCATGACGCCCGGCAGCTTGTTTTCCACCGGGTCCTCGACCGTCACGATGCGTCGCTCGGGGAGGTTCACCTCGCTCAGGAAGGTGTAAAGGCTGGTCGATTTACCGGAACCCGTCGGGCCGGTGACCAGAATGATGCCGTTCGGCAGGTGCAGCAGTGACTCGATCTTCCGCCGGACGTGCGGCTCCATGCCGAGGAGGTCGATGTTGAACTTCTGCTGGTTGAGGAGACGGAGGGAAACGCTTTCACCTTCGACCGTCGGGACGGTGGCGACACGGACGTCGATCGTCTGGCCCTCGAACTGGAGGTTGATACGACCGTCCTGCGGCAGTCGGCGCTCGGCGATGTCGAGGCGCGACATGATCTTCAGACGCGCGATCACCGAGCTTTGCAGCGCCTTGATGTTCTCAGGAACCGTGACTTCGAGCAATCGGCCGTCGAGACGGTAGCGGATGCGGAGGTTGTTGCTGAGCGGCTCGACGTGGATGTCGGTCGCCTTTTGGTCGAGGGCTTCGCGAATGATCTGGTTCACGAATTTCACGACACTGGCCTCTTCGTCGTCGTCCTTGTCGATGACGTTCGCCTCGTCGGAGGCTTCAAGGTTGTCGTAGTCGAGTTCGCGGCCTTCCAGAATCTGCTCGAAAGTATCGGCACCCACCCCGTAAAGGCGGCGCAGGGCCTCATGGATCCGACGCCGGGACGCCATGCACCAATCGACCGCCATCGGCAGTTCCTGGGCGGCGGCTTGGCGGGCAACGAGGTTGAAGGGGTCGAAAGTCGCCAGTTTCAGCCGCATCGACTCCCCTTCCCCGACGAATCCGACGGGCAGCAGTCGGTGGCGCAAGGCGATCCTCGGACCGCAGGCCTCTCGCAGAGGCAGCGGCGCCTCGGGCATCGGAATGCTGTCAAGCCACTCAAGACCAAGGTCCTGCGAAAGCTCCTTCATGTAGCGCTCCTCATCGACCAGGCCGGCGTCGAGCAGGTCATCGATCGGAGAACGCTGGCGTTGGGCGGACCCGTCGAGGATATCGGAAACGGCCTTGAGGTCGTCACATCCGGTGCGGCGGGCGGGGTCGAGAAGGAGCTGGGTCATTCGGCTGGAAATCTTCTCCTGTAAAACCGCCGCGGGGGCAACCTTGTCTCTCGAAATTCATGGCGGACAGGAAATCAGGCCCTCCTGCGCCTCGCCATCAGGACCAGCCATCCCGCTGCGATGAGAAATAGTCCTGATGGCTCCGGGATCGTTGTTCCGATCAGGTCTGTCTCAAATCCCTGCCCATTCGTGAGAAGCTGCCGGGTGAGCATCCAGTCCGCTGCCTGCTCCCCGGGGAGAATGCTCCCGTGCCGACCCGAGCTGGACGCCATCAGGACCTCCATGCCCGGATCCGCAGGGATGGACGCGGTGGCGAAGCCTGGATCACCTTCGGAGAAAAGCTCCCTTGCCGCCAGTTGGGTGGCCTCGGAGAAGCCCAACAGATCAGCCCCTTTCCTGACGGAATCAAGATCGTGCCATCCCCCAACCTCCTCCACGCGGCGGCTTCGGGTCGGCGTCTCCGCGAAGCCCTCGACTCGACGCTCCTTCGACGCCACTTCGCACGACTCCCTCTGCCCAGTCTCCACCCGCTGCTCCAGCGGCTTTTCGATTGAGCCCGATTTCGCAGCGCTGCGGCTCGAACCGCTCGAAAGGCCCGAGGGAATCGTCAACACCAGCATCCAGGCAATGACGGCAGCCAGCCCGGCTGTGATCAGCCTGATCAAGGCCACCGGCCTTTCCTTCCGCCTTTCTGGCACCGCAGCCACGGGCAAGCTGGGGCGCAGCGCCAATCTCAGTTTCCGAACAAAGCCCAATTGCTCGGCCACACTCGTGGCAAAAACAGAATCGTCGGCCAAACGATCCATCAGGGCCGCATCCGTCGAATACTCGCCGAGAATCCAGTCGAAGGCCGCCACGTCCCAGGCCTCCTCGGTCACCAGCTCCACCACTTTCGGCGGCGGGACCTTTCCAGCTTCCGCGAGCAATTGCTCCCGCACGCCGCTTTCCAAATCAAGGTCGGGAGCCGCGAGCGATCCCTCCAAGAGCCTCATGAATGGATCTTCGCCCCTCACCATGCGCCTCCTTCCCGCTCCCACTGCTGCCGCAGATGCTTGACCGCCCGATGCAGGAAATACCCGATGTTCCCCTGGGAAATGCCGGTGATCTCCTCGATCTCCCGATAGCTGAGCCCCACCTGGAACTTCAAACGCACCAGTTCCCTTTCACGCTCGGGAAGCTCCGCCACCAAGGCCGTCAGACGCTTTTCATGCTCGCCGCGCTCCAGGTGATCGTCCGGAGAAAGCCCCTCGGCCGCCCTGTCATCCAGGCTTTCATCATGACCGAACTGCACCACCTTCTGCCTTCTCAGGTGATCGCAGACCACATTGCGGCTGACCGTGAACAGCCATGCCGCCAGATTCTCCGGCATCCCGTTCTCCCGCGTCCGGATCAGCCGGAGAAAGGTTTCCTGAACCACGTCCCGGGAAAGCTCGCGATCCTGGCAAAAGCCGTAAACGTGCTTCAAAAGGGGCTTTTCGTAGCGGAGCAGGATCTCCGACAGCCAGTTCCCAGATGAATGCCTGGCCGCCTCGCTCACGGCTCGTTTGAAGGCTTCGAAAGCTGCTCCGAAATCGCGCGCGCCTCGTCCGTTTCCGACCACGACGGCAGCTCCAGAAACGCCGCAGCGTCGAGGCAGGCCTTCGATTCGGTTTCGTCGAGTTGCGCGGCCGCTTGTCGCAGGTGCCGAACTGCGCCGGGCTCGCCAAGTTGCACCAAGCCACGCCTGGCCGAGTCACGCAGAACGGGATCGGAGTCGAGCAAATGGGCGGCGATCCGCCCCACGCCCTCGGGCGAGTAGGTGATCACGGCGGATTCGATTTCCTGCAACACCTCCTCGGTTCGGGCCGGTCTTGATCCTTCCGGCTTCCCGGCACCTGCGGCGGATTTGGACTTCCCGGAACTCCCTCCCTCCGGATGGCGGACTTGGGCCAGCTGATCGGTGGAAGGAGTCAGGCCGCCATCATGTGGATTGGTCTCCGCTCGTTTTCTGAAAACGACGAAAAAAAGCGCGGTCGCGATCAACAACCACGCCGGGATGACGAGAAGAAAGCGTTTCATGCACCATGGGTTGAAGCGGCTCCCGGGCAAGCTCCGGGAGCCGCAGATCACTCACACCACCTCAGGGGACGGTCGTTCCGGGAAGGTAGGGCGAGAGATCACCCGCTGCGGAACGCAGCGTCTGATACGTGCCGGTCACCACGCTGTCGGCGGTCGGCCCTTTGCCCACCAGGCTTAGAATTTCGGTGCGATTGAGGACGAGCGACGTGGTGTTGCCGAGCCTAAGCTGCGACGATAGCAGCGATTGACTGCCTGCCACATTGCCCGCTCCGCCCCGCACCGAGATGGTGCCGAAGACCTTGCGGTTCAGGTTGGTCAGCGGCACTCCGCCACCCGTTGCGGAGGTCTCAAGGCCCAAGGCAGCGGAGTTGGTGACGACCGGCTCGGTGAGAAGGCTGGAAGGCACAAGGACCCCCGCCCTGCCCGACTTGAGCGCATACAGACGGCCCACTCCGGCCGGATTCGCCACCTTGCCGATCTGCCAGCCGAAGATCGAGCCGTCCAGCAGGTTGGCAAGCCGCATGGCTTCGAGGATCTCGCGGTTGGAGAACCGGACTGTGGTGGAGGAGTAGCTGCTCCGCGTGCCACCGGTCACCGGAGTGACGACCGGCGCGGCCTGGGTGGTGATCACCGAATCGAAGCTCACCAGGGTCACGGTTCCCGGCTTGGTGGTCTGGGCATGGAGCGGGATGACGGCAAGCAGCCCGCTGAGGAGGAATAGTACAGGTTTCACGGATCGAGGGTTGGTTGGTGGGATGGATCCGCACCGGGATTCCGGAATGGAATGCTCCCGAGCGCGGATGCTCATCAGGCACATCGGACAGCCGCCGGATTCCTTGGTACTTTTCGCAAAAAAAAGTCGGAACACAGGCAAGGGCCTCCCCTTTGATCCGCCAAACCGCCCGATCAGGGATCAGGCGCGGCGCAAAAACCGGCCACCCCTCTCACTCGCAAGTCACGACTCCACCCACCGGCAGGACCTCGAAAGTCGTGATGCCAGCCTTTTCACAGGCCTCCCTCAGCCTCGCGGGAGGCTCGGACATCGGCTCGTCGGTCAGGCGGAACGTGCCCCAGTGCATGGCGATGGCCCGTCTGCAACCGGTCGCCTTGAAGACTTCCACGGCTTCCTCAGGCGTGACGTGGACGCTTTCCATGATGGCTCGTGGGTTGTAGGCACCGATCGGGATCATCCCGAGGTCGATCGGAGAAAAGCGTCGGCCGATTTCCTCGAAAGCGGGACACCAGGCACTGTCGCCCGCGTGCCAGAGACGCTTCCCAGCCCCTTCGATGATCCAGCCACACCAATGGCCGCGATTCCGATCCCAGGGAGTCCGCGCGGTGAAATGCTGAGCCGGGGTGGCGGTGACGATCACGCCGGCCGCGATCTCCACTGACTCGAACCACGGGACTTCACGAACATTTCCGAATCCGCGACGTCCGAGCCAGCCCTTGTGACCGTCGGCGATGACGATCGGGACATCTTTTCCGAGCTTCCGCAAAGTTGGCAGATCGAGGTGGTCGTAGTGCCCGTGAGTCAGCAGAACGAAGTCGATTTTCGGCAGATCCTCCAGCTTGCAAGGCGTTTCAACCAATCGTTTCAATCCACGCAGTGGCAAGGGCGCACAGTAGTCCGAGAACACCGGATCGATCAAAAGATTCAGTCCAGCGCCCTGCACCAGAAACGACGCATGCCCCAGCCAACTCACCCGCCAGCCCTCGTTCGGCAGCGATGCAATCTCCTCTTTCGAAAGCGCCCGCCACGGGGCCGGATCATCGCTGGCCACCCCGTTCCAGACCGGCTCGCCAAGATCCTTTCCCATCTTCCACCGTGCGATATCGAGAAAGCCATGCTGCGGGTGCGGCCAGGGATTGGAAAAACGGCGGATCATGAATGAGCCGACCAAACACCCGACATCGCGGAAACGCAACCGGGATGAGAATGGGCCTCAACTCGTCTGATCGACGGCTACACTTGCTCAATCCACCAGCGGATTCCGCCACGAAAGTCCGGCAAAGCGCGAAAAATCGGCGTCGTTCGAGCAAAGCGTCGCTCGGTTCTGAATCGCGTAGGCCGCCAGCACCGCATCGGAAACCAGTGCTCCGGATCCCATCGCACCGGCCATCAGATCCATGACCTGCCCGAAGTGATTGGAAGCGGGCGTCAATACCCGCGCCTGCGGCAACTGAAGCCAACCTGCGACAACGGCTCGCGCGCTGCCAAGAGAAACCGCAGCGGCCCCAAGTCGCCTGTTCGTGGCAATACGGACAAACCCAAGACAGACCTCATTTGGCAGCCCGATGAGCTCGTCATCATTCATCACGCCACTCCACCACTCTGCTGCCCTTTGATGTTGGGGAACGTGAGGATTGTAGGCGTAGAGCAGCAGATTCAGATCAGGGAGTATCATGATTGGAGCTCCAGGATGGTTTCCTCGTCATCCAGCTCATCCGCGAGATGGTTCATGCTCTGTCCGAGCAACTGATGTGGAAAAGGCGCAGGAAATAGCGGTTCCAGCTCAACTTTTCCCAATCCGCTCCGCCCCAGACCTCTGCGAATGGATTGATTCAGAACCTCCTTGAAGGACAGGCCCGTCCTGGCCGTCTCCTCCTTCAGAAGTGCCTCGGTATCAGGGTCAATTGTCACAGTCGTACGCATCTCGACACCATGACAGCATCCTCGTTGCTGTCAAGACAGCACGGGCCTATTCAGATTTCATTGAATTCACCCTCGTTCACCGTCCCCGCTCGCGCGCAACCCGCAATTCCTCGCTCATCGCGGCAGTGACGGCTTCGAGCTGCTGTTCCCGTTCACGCGCGGCCTTTCGACGCAGACCGTGCATGGCGAAACCCGACGCGAAGACCAGACCGCCTAACGTGATCAGGCCTGCAACGGCGATAATCACCACATTGGCCGACGAATAGAATCCATACCCTCTCGAAGTTGACACTCCCGTGAAAGCCAGCGCCACCGAAACAATCGTAGCCAAATACCCCAGCGTGCTCATCGCCGTGCCTATCATCATCGTCCACCAGGCACCATTCCGCTCATTTCGCATCGAAATCATCCCGATCCATTGGGCGACCAAGGTGACGATCGCGGGAAGGACCGCAAGCAATCCAAAGAACGGGCTGGCCATGCCCCATGAAATCCAGCCCCTCTGCTGCGGTCAATCCGCATCCGCTGCCATTTCCTGCCCCGTTTGTGTGCTTATCCTCTGAACTCTTGCCACCCCTCCCCCACGCCTCCTAGAACGTCCTTGTGACGTCTGAAAACCCTACCCGCCCCGCAAAACTTCTGGCCGCCAACCGTGGCGAAATCGCGATCCGCATTTTCCGCGCCGCCAACGAACTCGGTCTGCGCACCGTGTCCATCTACGCCGAGGAAGACCGCTTTTCCATCCACCGCTTCAAGGCCGATGAGGCCTACGGACTCAACAAGGACAAGGGTCCGGTCGGTGCCTACCTCGATGTCGAGGGCATCGTGGCGATGGCGAAATCCAAGGGCGTCACGCTGATCCACCCAGGCTATGGATTCCTTTCGGAAAATGCTTCCTTCGCCCGAGCCTGTGCGCGTGAGGGGATCACTTTCGTCGGCCCCTCGCCCGAGCTGCTGGAAAACATGGGCGACAAGACCGCCGCCCGCACGCTGGCCCACAAGCTCAACGTCCCCACCCTTCCCGGCACCGAGGAACCGATCACCGACACCGACGAGGCCCTGCGCGTGGCCCACGAAATCGGCTTCCCGCTCATCATCAAGGCCGCCTTCGGTGGCGGCGGTCGCGGCATGCGCGTGGTCGAAAAACCGAGCCTGCTCCAAGGCCTTCTCGCAGAAGCCCAGAACGAGGCGCTGAACGCCTTCGGGAACTCCGCCGTTTTCCTGGAGCGCTACATTTCCCGCGCCAAGCACATCGAGGTGCAGATCCTCGGCGACAAACACGGCAACGTCGTCCACCTCCACGAGCGCGATTGCTCGGTGCAACGGCGTTACCAGAAGGTCGTCGAAATCGCGCCTTCGATCGACCTCGAGCCCGGGCTTCGCAAGGCCCTCTGCGATGCCGCCGTCACGCTCGCCAAGGGCATCGGCTACGACAACGCCGGCACCGTGGAGTTCCTCTACGACATGGACACGAAGGACTGGTTCTTCATCGAGATGAACCCGCGCATCCAGGTCGAACACACCGTCACCGAGTGCGTCACCGGCATCGACCTCGTCCGCTCGCAAATTTTGATCGCCCAGGGCGCGTCGATTTTCGGCGACGAGGTGGCGATTCCCCCGCAGGACGAGATCCCCTGCAACGGCTATGCCATCCAGTGTCGCGTCACCACCGAGGACCCGGAGAAAAACTTCGCCCCGGACTACGGTCGCATCCTCAACTACCGCTCGGCTGCCGGTTTCGGCATCCGACTCGACGCCGCCTCGGGCGACGCCGGTTCGGTGGTCACGCCGTTCTATGACTCCATGCTGGTGAAGGTCACCGCGATGGGTCGCAGCTTCGAGGTCGCCTGCCAGCGCATGGACCGGGCCCTGCGTGAGTTCCGCATCCGTGGAGTGAAGACGAACATCCCCTTTCTGGAAAACGTCATCCGCGACGACACCTTCCGCAGCGGCCAGGCGCATACGAAGCTCATCGACACCAAGACCGAGCTGTTCCGCTTCAAGCACAAGCGCGATCGCGCCACGAAGACGCTTTCCTATCTGTCCGACATCACCCTCAACGGCAACCCGGTCGCCAAGGGCTGGAAGCCACCGACGATCCTGCCGCCCGCACGCCTGCCGGACTCGATGGTCGTCGAGCATCATGCCGAGGTCCCCAAGGGCACGCGCGACCTGCTGCTGGAACTCGGGCCAGATGCCTTCTGCAAGTGGATCCTCGACCAGAAGCGCCTGCTCATCACCGACACCACCTTGCGCGACGCCCACCAGTCGCTTATCGCCACCCGCATGCGCACCTTCGACATGCTGCGCGTCGCCGAGGCCATCGCCCATCGCACCCCGCAGCTTTTCTCGCTGGAAAACTGGGGCGGCGCGACCTTCGACACCGCGATGCGTTTCCTCAAGGAATGCCCGTGGGAAAGACTCCGCCGCCTGCGCGAAAAGGTCCCGAACCTCTGCTTCCAGATGCTGTTCCGCGGTTCGAACGCCGTCGGCTACTCGAATTACCCGGACAACGTCGTCGAAGGCTTCGTCAAGCACGCCGCCGACAGCGGGATGGACATTTTCCGCATCTTCGACTCGCTGAATTACCTGCCGAACATGGAGGTCGCCATGAAGGCCGCCCGCGAGCACGGCAAGGTCCTCTGCGAAGCCGCGATCTGCTACACCGGTGACATCCTGGATGAGAAGCGCGACAAGTTCTCGCTGAAATACTACATCGCCAAGGCCAAGGAGCTCGAAAAGATGGGCGCCCACATTCTGGCGATCAAGGACATGGCAGGCCTCTGCAAACCGCAGGCGGCCTACAATCTGGTCCACGCGCTGAAGCAGGAAATCGGCATCCCGATCCATTTCCACACCCACGACACCTCCGGCCTCAATGCCGCCTCGGTCATCGCGGCCTCGAAGGCCGGAGTGGACATCGTCGATCTCGCGATCGCCTCCATGTCCGGCTCGACCTCGCAGCCGAACCTCAATTCGATCACCGCCGCCCTCGCCGGCAGCGAGCGCGATCCGGGTCTCGACCTTGAGGCGCTCAACGAGTTCTCCGACTACTGGGAAGAGGTCCTCGGCTATTACAAGCCCTTCGACTCCGCCCCTCGCGCCGGCACCGCCGAAGTCTACGAGCACGAAATGCCCGGCGGCCAGTACACCAACCTTCGCGAACAGGCGGTCGGCATGGGTCTCGGCCACCGCTGGCGCGAAATCGCCCGCACCTACGCGGATGTCAACCTGCTCTTCGGCGACATCGTCAAGGTCACGCCGTCCTCCAAGGTGGTTGGCGACATGTGCATGTTCCTCGTCACCCGCGGCATCAAGGCGGCCGACGTGCCGAAGCTGAAGCCCGGCTCGATCGATTGGCCGGAAAGCGTGATCGACATGCTCTCCGGAGGCCTCGGCCAACCCGACGGCGGCTGGCCGGTCGAAGTCCAGAAGGTCATCCTCGGCAACAAGAAGGCCACCACCAAGCGCCCCGGCGAACTGGCAGAGCCCATCGACCTGGAGGCCACCCGTGCCGAGCTTTCCAAAAAAATCGCCCGCCCCGCCAGCGACGACGACCTTTACTCCCACCTCATGTATCCGCAGGTGCATGGAGAGTTCATCGCCTTCCGTTCGAAATACGACGACCTAAGCGGACTGCCCACCACCGCCTTCTTCTACGGCCTGCACATTGGTGAGGAAATCGAGATCGAGATCGACCCCGGAAAAACCCTCATCATCAAGCTGATCTCGATCGGCGAGGCCGACGACGACGGTCGCCGCGCCCTGTTCTTCGAACTCAACGGCATGCCACGCGAAAGCGTCGTGCTCGACAAATCCCTGCAATCGGTTTCCAAGGCCAGCCGCGAGAAAGGCGACCCTGCCGATCCCCTGCAGGCCTGCGCGCCGATGCCCGGCATGGTCACCGAGGTGGCGGTTTCGGTGGGCCAGGAAGTGAAGGCCGGCGACAAGCTGGTGGTCCTCGAAGCGATGAAAATGCTGACCATTGTGAGCGCCGGGTCCGATGGAACCGTCAGGAAAGTGCTGGTTCAGAAGGGCGAACCGGTCACCAGCGATGATCTGTTAGTCATTCTTGATGAGTAGTTGGCGGGCTTTGGCTGCAAGTCTGGCACCCATGGACCAATAAATTCAAAAGAAGGTTGAACCTTCTTTTGTAAATTGACATCTTTCGCTTGCTGCCCCTCTCAAGCCTCATGAAAAATACAAGGAGCCGACTTGCCGTCGGTGGAATCAGGCCCGCCCTACCGGCCTGGTTCTGCTCTTCCGTGGTTGTTCGCCATGCCCATCCCATCGCCAAACCCCATCAGTCATGAGCGCCCCCGCCCCGGAAATGATCCACGTCTGGGTCCTCGAAGACCATCAGATCTTCGCCAAGCATGTGCGTCGCCTCCTCGACCGACAAACGGACATTGACTGCCCCTATCACTTCTCGCATCCCGACGAGCTGTTCGAGAAGTTGAAGTTCACCACCGAAAAGCCGGACGTCCTCCTCCTCGACCTCGGCCTGCCGGGACGGGATGGCCTCCAGGTCCTGGATGAAGTCCGCAAAGTGCTTCCCAACCTCAAGGTCATCATCCTTTCGGCCTTCGACGACAAGGAGAGGGTTTATCACGCCATCTGCAATGGCGCGTCAGGATATCTTCTCAAAACGGCAGCCCCGGATGAAATCCTCGACGGCATCCGTCAGGTCATGGATGGCTCGTCCGCCCTGAGCGGTTCGATCGCAAAAATGATCCTCGAAGGATTTTCCCGCTATGGGAATGTTCAGAAGATCGAGCCCCTCACCACGCGCGAGGAGGAGGTGCTCCGCGCCCTGGTTCACGGACTCATCAAGAAGGAGATCGCCGATAAGCTGAACATTTCCCAGCACACGGTCGACATGCACCTGCGTTCCGTTTACCGGAAACTTCAGGTCCGCACCCAGACCGAGGCTGTGTCCAAGGCGCTGCGACAAGGGCTCGTCTGATCACTTTCCTGGATTGTTCGCACGATGTAGCGGCGCGGCTTCCAACAGGAGGCCGCGCCGTTTCACGTGAGGGGTTGAGATGATCCCGGGAAGGAAAAACGGGAGCTACGAAAGTCACGAAAAGCGCGAAACAACATGCATGGTGGCGATCTTCGCACTGACCTGATGAATCAGTCCGCCGCGATTCCGAACTCCCTGACCTTCATGGTGGTTCGTGAGTTTCGTGGTTTGAAACTCAGGACTCAGGGTAATCGGTGGTGGCCGAATCTCCCCACCGTCGCGGTAGCCTTCGATTCGACTCTGCCCGATGCAAACCTGAGTTCCCAAACGAGAACCTTGCTTCAACCCGCCAACAATCAAATCAGCCTTGGAGCTTCCGAGAGTGCCGGGTCCCTAAATCCGACACCCTCGGGCCCACAAGGGGCAGGATGATGCTATCCCTTACAAAAAAGACGTTACCCCAAGAACCCGGTCCTTTGAATACCGTCATCGCGTAGGTGCGGGATCTCCGAGCCTCTGTCCCTGAGAAAGCCAGAGTTACGATCCTAGATCGACTGGCTGCCTGCCAGCTCCGCCATCTGGGAGATGACCAGGAGCGCCAGGTCCCTAATCCCGACGCTCCTGGGCCCCCTAAGGGGCACACTGCTATCCCTAACGACGAGATCCTAGCATGGACTGCAATCGACGCCATACCGCAATCGCGTAGGCCGAAGATGTCGGGGATCGCGGCTGTTGGAGGCTGCCTGAAATCCGGGACCTTCGATCATGCCCGCCCATTCCCATCGCGAAAGCCAAAAGCGGGCGCAGGCATTGTCGGGGCATCCCAATGAACCTGAAGATGAGAATGGAAAACCACTTAAATCACGAAAAGCACGAGAGCAGAATCAATCGTCGCCATCTTCGCACTCACCTGAGTGAACGAGTCTGAAGCATTTCCGAACTGCCTGATCTTCGAGATGTTTCGTGTATCTCGCGGTTTGTGTTTCAGGATTGAAGACGAATTGAACTCGGCGACCCCATCCTGCCTCTGCGACTTGCGGTGAATGAGCCTCCTGCGTTGGCGGGAGGGAGTGATCAGACAACTTCTCAGAGACGACCTGCCGCCTTGATGTCGAGATACCGGTTCGCGAGGCAGATCGGGAGCAACTGGGCCGTGGTGTCGAGCGTCAGGATCCCCCTGGCGGAAAGCTCCGCCAGCACCTCCCGCCGCTCCGCCACATATCGATCCGCTGCCGTGTAGCGCAGGGCATCCGGGAAGGTGTCGACCGGATTTTCCCTCGCCTCATCCACCGAACTCTCGCGCAGGCTGGCCAGCAGCACCAGGTGCTTTGTTGCCAGCACCTGTAAGGCCGGGATCAACTCCTTGCCATCCTCACCCCGGAGGTTGGTCAGCACGATGATCAGCGAACGCCGACGCTGGTGGGCCATCAGTTGCTGGACCGCTTCGGAGAAATCACTCGGTTCCGGCGTGGTCTGGAAATCATAGAGATGATTCAGCAGCACCGGCATGGCGTGCAGGCCCTTCAGGGGCGGCAGCCAGCGGTTGGTTCCTCCAAAGGACTGCACCCCCACATGGTCGCCCTGTCTCAGCGCCACGTGGGACACCAGCAGCATCGCGTTGAGGCAGTAGTCGAATTGCGGCAGCTTGCCGTCCATCGCCCTCATGCGACGCCCGGTATCAACGAGGAACACCACCGACTGGTTTCGCTGCTCCTCATACGCCCGGCTGATCAATGACTGCCTCCGCGACGTCGCCTTCCAATCAATCTGCGCGAAGGAATCACCATCACGGTAGTCACGCAGCTGCTGGAACTCGCGACTTGTCCCGGCCCGCGGACGACGCACGATCCCCATCGGGCTCTCGCGATGCTGCATGGCGAGCAGGGCGAATCGGACCACCGGCTCATAGTTCGGATAAACCTTCACCTTCTCGGTCCCGCCATGACGGGTCAATCGCTTCCAGAATGACCAGTCGGATCGTGTCAGCACCTGGATCGGACCGAAGGTCGTCTCGCCGCGCTCCATGAGTTTGACCGGATGATAGACCTTGATCTCGCGCTTCGCTGGAACGCTTCCTGCCCACGGCATCGTTGGCGCTGAGGCACCGGCGGGAATGCCATCGAACATCTGAAGCTCAACGGCATCGTCACCAGCATTCGCCAGCGCGATCCTCACCTCACCGGGCTCACCCAGGGCAAAACGTCCGGGCAAGCGCCGGGTCACCATGACGGGCGGCCGAAGACGCAGGCGCACCGCGTCCACCAGCAGCACCAGCCCAAACAGCCCTCCCACCAGCCACCAGGTTGAGCCCTGCCCGGGAAACCACGAAACCGCCAGCCCCAGAAGAGCCCAGAACAGCGTAAGACCAAGAGTGGCGTTGGTGGGGAGCACGGTGAGGAAATGACTAATGACTAATTCATTAATGACTAATGACTATTTTATTAATACCTAATTGGTATAGATAATAAGAAACCGACGATGGAGTTTCTCACAGCTTGGAGGATCCTCTTCATTAGTCATTAGGGGTTTAGGAATTAGTCATTTCTTCCTCTCGGTGCCGGGACGCTTTCCACGATCCCCTTCAGCACCTCGTCGATCTCCTGCCCGCTGATCGCCACTTCGGGTGTGAGCTGGACGCGATGCCTTAGCACGGGCAGCGCCACCGATTTGATATCATCGGGAATGACAAATCCCCTGCCCTGCATGGCGGCATTTGCCTTGGCCACACGAACCAGGGCGATCGCACCGCGGGTTCCTGCCCCCAATGCCACCGAGCGTGCGTCGCGGGTGGCTCGAGCAAGGGCAACCGCATACGCCACCACCTCCGGCACGGCCTGAACCGAAGCGGTCATTTCCTGTGCTGCGACGATGTCGGCCGGCGAACAGACCACCGAGATTCCAGAGACGGAACCGGGTCGCTCGGCCGCGGCACGGGACACGATCTCGCACTCATTCGCCAGATCCGGATACTCGATCACCACCTTCATCAGGAAGCGGTCCAACTGCGCTTCCGGCAGTGGATAGGTGCCTTCATGCTCCACCGGGTTCTGGGTCGCAAGGGTCATGAACGGCGGGGAAAGCCGGATGGTTTCGCCGTCGATCGTCACCTGCCGCTCCTGCATGACCTCCAGCAGTGAGGCCTGGGTCTTGGCGGGGGCGCGGTTGATCTCGTCGGCCAGCAGCAGGTTGGTGAAGACCGGACCTTTGCGAAGCTGGAAGGTCTGGCTTTTCATGTCGAAGAGCCGGAAGCCAGTCACGTCAGACGGCATCAGGTCCGGCGTGAACTGGATCCGCCCTGACTCACCTCCAAAGGTCCTTGCCAGCGCCGCCACGAGGGCGGTCTTGCCAAGGCCCGGCTTGCCTTCCAACAGGACATGGCCACCTGCCAGCAGGGCGGCGATGACCTGGTCGATCACCTCGTCCTGGCCCAGGATCACCTGGCCGATCTGATTGCGGATCGCCTGAACGATGGCCGGGGCAGTCGGCGCACTGGATGAAACAGGAATGTTGAAGTCTTCTGACATGAGTGAAGGAGTTGGATTCAGTTGAGGGACTTGAGAATGAGTTGAAGGTCGGAGACGGTCCGGGTGAAGGTCGAGGCATCGGGCGGAGCCGGTTCACTCATGGCACGTGCGGCCCGTTCCCTTGGAATACCTGCCGATTCGGCGAAGACGGCGAAGACATCGGAATCCAGTCGTCCGGTCCGAGCCAACAGGCGATTTCCTCGTTCGAGAATCTCCTCGCGCAGCGGAGCCAGAAGGGAAGCACCTCGATCCAGACGCCATTGGAAATCCCCCAGGGCTTCAAGATGGTAATCATACCCCCGCAGCGGAGACGGCTGCTCGGCCGCCTCGATCGGGCCGAAGCGGCGAAGATTCTTCCACAGCCAGACCAGGATCACCAGGCAAAGACCGAGCACGATCGCCCAGGCACGTTCCATCAGCAGGCTCCACAAGGAAAGCGTCGCACCACGCACGAAAATCACGCGGCCGAACTCATCTCCGGAATCCACCAAGCCCTTGAGAAGGGCCGCATGCTGCTTGTCACCGATCCAGCGGTTGCGGAAAGGACGGGCGTCGGTCACGACCGTCAACCTCCCCTTGCCAAGCCTCGCGGTCGAGATTCCTTCCAGAGACCCACGAGGTCCCGACGATTGCCAGGATGACTTCATTTCCACCTCGAAATCCTTGCCACGATGGCGAACATTCGAGGTCGCAACATCTCCTTTGCCGGTCCGCTCCAGCTTGAAATCATGATCCTCGAGGAAAGTCCTGAAGGCTGGCTCGATCGTCGCGTCGGGGGGGTCCGGATTCCAGTCATCGCGGAACTCCGCATGATCGATCAGACAGACCAAATGGCCTCCATCGAGCATCCAACGGTCGATCTGCTTCGCGAACAGCGAGTTGGTAATGATTCCGCTCGGGATGATCCAGGTCGAGTCCGTCTCGGCGGGCGCACGCCACGACGAAAGCACTTCGACCTGCCGTCCATAGGCGCCTAGAAAGCGCTGCGCCGCCAACCAGGGATTGGTGCGGGCCGGTCCCTTGTAGCCGGTCTCGACCTCCTTGTAACTGGTATCGCAGCCCGTGAAGACCAGGGAAAGCGCCGCCACCAGCAGAAGGAACCAGTGTTTCATGCCTGCCTCCTCTCTCCATAAGGCCACTGCTGACAGAGCCCCTGCACCTCGTCGCTGGCGGGAAAATCCTTCGCGTAGGCCAGCCCCAGCCAGAAGCCTGTTAGACCCTTGAAATAGGCTGGATGAGCCCTGCTTCCCGCCTCGCGGATCCGCCTGAGGCAGTCACCCTCGGTGTCGGATTCCATGATCTCCACCCTGGCGAGTTCGATCGAACGGGAGATCGCACCACGGTAAAGCAGCGCCACGGCCTCATGGCGACGGCCCTCACACCACCACCGCCAGGCCGTGTCGGGAATGTCCTCCGGCAACGATTCCGGCGTGACCTCCATGCCCATCACCACCCGGGCCTTCGTGCCTTCGGATGGACCGCCGTCGAGGCCACTCCGATCCTTCAGCAGATGCCGGAAGTTCCACAGCAGCCAGGCGACGAATGCCAGCGCCGCCACGATGCAAACCACCAGCAGCACGTTTCCGAATCCCTGCATCACCTGCTGCAGCCATTCCATTGAGCCGCCTGACGATCTGCTGGAGGACGAGCCACTTGAAGAGCCACCGGACGAGCTGCTGCTGGAGGACGAGGTATCCGGAACCGGCACCTGCATCTTCTGCACCACGAAATCCGGATGCGACTTCACCTCGCGGATCACCTCCTCCGCCGGACGCTCGGCGGCTCCGGAGGACAATTGAAGCAGCAGGAAGCAGGAAGCGATGAGCAGCTTCGACAGCATCCCGATCCGGTTTGCCATCCGCTTGAAGGCAAGCTCAACGTCCCAGCCCTCGATCCAAGTACGACTGTTCACGTAGATTCCGAATCCCCCGCCCGTCACGAAGAGGTCCGTGAGCGAAAGCGCCATCAGATAACATCCCACGAGAATCCAACTGGCCGCCTGGCCAATCCCGCCCACCTCACCCGCCCTTACGGCCTGCCAGGATTCCAGGAAAATCCCGTCCTGCCCCTCTGGCAGGAACATGTTCACCATGCCGAGCAATCCAAGCATGAGCCACACCGAGGCGAGACTGCCACCAAGACTGAGCCGGAAGGCCGCGCCTTCACCCCTTCTCATGACCAGCTTGGTGCGCTGCTGATAGGCCTGTCCACGCAGCCCCTCCAGATCCTCCACCGGCATTGTCACCGGAGCCCAAGGGGAGAATCTCGACCACACCAGCCGGTAAAAGAACCGCCGCGACCAGGCCCTCGGGATCTCCTTCCAGACCTGCCGCCAGCTCGGAGCTTCACCGAACAACCGACGGCTCAGCTCGAACAGCACCATCCGCGACGCCACCGGCCGCCACCACCAGAACAAGGTCGCGAACACGAAGGCATGGTCCCTCAGGAGGACGATCCCCACCAAGGCAGGCAGGAGGAGCGCCAACCACCACACCGACAGGCAGCGCCAGAAACTGCGACGCGCCATCGCGAACCCAAGGTCCACCGCCTCCCAGTCGCTGCGCGGGCGGATCTCCGCGGTGACATCCTCAAGCCGCATGCCGCGCCTGCCTTCCTGCCAGGAGAAAATACATCACGTGCAGCATCCAGAGGGTGGCTCCGAAGCCATACTTCCACCCTGAGGGGATCGGCAGGGCCGACCAGAATCCCTCCACCACTGCCGCCAGAGCAGTCATCACCGCCGCTCCGTAGATCAGGGGCAGCGCCTTCTTCGAGGCCTCCACCAGGGCCCTCACGCGAGGCAGGCGTCCGGGCCAGAGAATCGCTAGTCCCAGACGCATCCCGGCCATGCCGGCAATGATCATGCCGATCAGCTCCAGCGAGGAATGGCTGACCACAAAGGACCAGAACGCCTTCGGATCGCAGGCCACGTTGGCATACCCGGCCGACGCCCCGATATGGATGCCATTGAACAACAGGAAGAACAAGGTCCCCACCCCCGCCGCCATCCCTCCGGCAAAGATCTGGAAGTCGATCCCGACGTTGTTGTGGATGTAAAAGCAGAACATCCCGAAGTTCGAGCCATAAGCGGATCGAAGATGCACGATCTGGCCCGACTCGCTGCCATACATCTCCTCCATCCGCTCCATGCCGTGGCTTCCCAGGATCGATTGAATCCAGGTCAGATCGTATTTCGCCGCGATCAACAGCGCGAAGAACGGAATCCAGAACACCGCACTGCACAGCCAGAACAGCCGCCATTCCCGGCGCACCGTCTGGGGAAAGGTCACCGCCGCCATCCTCACCACCGCTTGCCAGCCGCCGGTCTTTTGACGGTAGATCAGATTGTAGCCACGGATCACCAGCGCGTTGAGCTTCTCCGAAAGCCGGATGCCATACATCCGCGCCTGGACAAGTGAGAGGTCGAGGCATAGCTCGCGGAACCGCTGTGGCAGTTCCTCCACACCGGGCATCGGCTTGCCCAGCTCGACCGATCGCACCAGCGCTTCGTATTCCGCCCAGCGCGCGGAGTTCTTGTTTTCGAAATCTCCTGCGGTCATGGGTCACGTTTCTCCTGCAGCCAGTGTGCCATCGACATCAGTCGGCTCACTCCGGCATTTCCCCTCGCTCCGCTGAGCACGGTCGCATGATCGGCGATCTCGCCGCGCCTCGCCTCCGACCAGAGCCCCGCCCGGTCCCGAAACATCCCCAGCGCCCTCACCTCGTCTGCCGTCAGCGCCACCGGCGGGCGGCTTGAACTCATCGGCGGCGGCGCGGCAATCGAGGGCTCCTGCGGCAATCGATCATAGACCACCACCGTCCCGGCCGCCAGATCACCAAGTCTCTGGAAACGCTTCGTCGCCAGACAACTCGCCAGCCCGAAACCATAGGTGATCGCCGGCATGCCATCGATGAAGCGCAGGAAATTCCGGATGATCGATTGCCCGAGCGTGATCGGCGCACCCGACGGCTGCACCACGCGCAGGCCCATCGAGCGCTTCCCCGGAGTCGCCCCGCGCTTGCCGGCCTCGAACAGCACCGGATACCACCAGGACAGGAAAAACCAGATCAGCAGCATCAGACCGTCCGCCACCTGTTCACCGATGGCCAACCCAGCGACTGACAGGCAGATCACTGCCACGATCACGATGCCGATGCGGATCAGCAGGTCGATCGCATAGGCATTCGCCCGCAACACCGGCCCCGCGATGCGCAGGCGGATCTCCACGCCCTCGGCGAGCTCCACCGCCTGAAGGGTATCGAGTTTTGCAATGGGCGACTCCATGGAGAAACGAATCGTCCGCAGACTAGACATGAGCCTTCCAATGCCAAGAAACAAGTTTGCCCTCAGAACTCCTACGCCAGGGATCGTTGCATCGCAAAGCCGAGTTGGATGCGAAGAACTCGAACCGCCAAGACGCCAAGAGCGCCAAGGAAACTTCGAATGATTGCCTCTGAAACCGGTTTCACTCCCCGCATCGCAATCTTTTCATCGGTTTGACTTGGCGACCTTGGCGTCTTGCCGGTGAAAAAACTCTTTGCTCCGGGATTTGCCATGATCCCTCCCTGGTTTAGGGACCCTGAGTTTGCGCTCACCCCGGGCGACCTCCCTGCGTAACCGACTCCACAGTCTTGCCAAGATTCCAGCGCTTTCCCAGAGTGTCGGACATGCCACGTCTGATCCGGGAAACAGTCGCCGAACTCATGGAACACTCGCCCAGGCGCGCTGGTGCCACCCGCCCCGCCCTGTTCCGGATCTACCGCATCCACGAAGCCATCGCGGCAGGCGGCTTCCCGAATTGCTCAAAGCTCGCCGCTTTGCTCGAAGTGACCCCGAAGACCATCCAGCGCGACATCACCTACATGCGCGACATGCTCCACCTGCCGATCGACTACGATGCCGTTCAGCACGGGTTCCACTACACCCGCGACACCAGCGATTTCCCGATCTTCGAGACCACGGCCGACCAGTTGGCCGGGCTCTTCCTGGCCCGCACCGCGCTTGAGTCAGTTAGAAACACCCCGCTCGCCACCACCATGCGCGAGGTCTTTGCCAAGCTGACCCAGGGCATTGAGGGCCGGGTTTCCTTTTCGTGGGCTGATCTCGACGAAACCTTTTCCCGCAAGACCGTGGAAGCCCAACCGCGCGATGTGAAACTCTTCGGTCAACTGGCCGACGCCGTGATGAAGCGGCTCGAAGTCACCTTCTCCTACCGGAAACTTGGAGCAGACTCTTCCGAATCACGCCGGGTGCGGCCCTATCATCTCGGCGAGGTCGAGGGCGGCTGGTATCTCATCGCCCACGACCTGGAACGCAGCGAACTGCGGACCTTCGCCCTGCCCCGCCTGACGCGATTGAAACTGACGACGAAAACTTTCGACCGTCCCATCAACTTCAATGGCCGCGACCACCTCTCCCGTTCCTTCGGCGTTTGGAGTGTGGCTGGAGACAGCACCCGGCACCTCGTCCGCGTGGAGCTGATCGGTTATGCCGCGCAACTCGCAACGGAGCGCCGCTGGCACCCCAGTCAGGAACTCACCACCCTGAACGCCAAGGGCAGTCGGGTTGAGGTCCGCTTCGAGGTCGGCCGACTCGAGGAAGTCCTGCGCTGGGTCCTGAGCTTCGGCCGACAGGCCAAAGTCCTCGTACCACCCGAGCTTTCGCGGATGGTGAAGGATGAACTCGCCGCCATGCAGGATTGAGCCTCAGAAAGCGACTAAATCAAAAATCAGCAATCGTCATTCGTCAATCGTCAATCCATCGTCTCGCTCTTCGATGTTCGATGATCGATGTTCGTAGTCCCTCCCTTCAGGGGGCTCTTCCTCGAAGAGGGTGGCCAGGGGTCAGGGGTCAGGCAGAAGATCATCGATCGAAAGATCAACAATCAACAATCGTCATTCATCAATCCCTCTTCTCCCGGTCCCCAATCCCCAATCCCCAATCCCCAATCCCCAATCCCCAATCCGAAATCCGAAATCCGAAATCCGAAATCCGAAATCCGAAATCCGAAATCCGAGATTCTTCCTGACATCACCCTCTTGCCCCAAGAAAATCGTTGTCAAATCAAGGATTCCAGCCATCTTGAGGGCATATGGGACTGGGGCGATATCAAGCGGCTAGATCCTACGAATAAATGCCGATCTGCAGGAAGAACTTATCCACCGATGGACAACGACGACAGCCGTAAGGGCATCCCCCTCGAAAACATCGTAGCAACGGTCGTATCCATTGTTGTCCTCGCACTAGTGGGGTTTCTCATTCGTTGGCTTACTTGATCATGAGCACCGTTTCCCTGCAAAATTTTGCACCGTCACACGTGATGAGGGCGGGTTTAGAGACCGTTTCATGGCTTTGCATCTATGGCCGGAATCAGTCCCTGAAGCCAGAATGCCAGATCAAGGAGATGAATGATCTAATGGAGGCTGTTCATGATGTGCCGAGAATGCTCATGAGCTGGAACGAAAGCCGGTTGCGGGAGATTCGTATCCACCTCGGATGCTTCCATTCGGAGCGGTTTCCAGGATCACCTGATTTTGTCGCGTATTTCGACCGCCGGCTCGAAGAATACAAGATCGCAGAACAAGCCGCGCCTCTCGACGGGCCATGAGCTCTTCAATCGCAATATTCACCACACTAGATCCGCGCCCGTGAGAGCGCTCAATCGTTCGGCAACCAGATGAAATACCTCTTTATCGCAGCTATCCTTGTCAGCTCTGCCGTGCTGAGTTACGCACAGGGACATGGGAAAGTAATCTATTGGTCTCCCGACAACACCCTTCAGGCGGTCATCCATCCCTCGCCCGAGAATGCTCCACAGGTCCAACCTGAGTTCATCCTTGAGCTGCTCACCAAGACAAACAAGACGATTTGCAGGGTTGCCTTCACATCGAAGGACCTAGACCATGGAAGTCTCCTGGTGAAGGCCTTGTGGTCTCCTGATTCAAAGTATTTTGTTTTCAGCACCTTCAGTTCAGGCGGCCATTCGTCATGGCATTATCCAACATTTTGCTATGCGAGGAGCAAAGACGCCGTCTTCGAGCTAGATGAGCTTGCTGGAGGTCCACTAGTGGATTCCGACTTCGCCATTCTCAACCCAGCGGTCTTCTGTTCCAAGCGCCTCAATTACGAAAAAGGGAAGAAGATTGCCGAGGAGCCAATTCCAGTAAAGGTCGATCTTAGCCGCATTTCATACAAAACGAAACTCGCCGAACAAGTCGCGGATGGCAAACCGCCACACGCTGAAAAGTCACAACACTAACGCACCTCAACCACGTGGCTGCCATCGCTCAGTCTCGGTAGATATCATGAGACGACTCGCCACTCTACTTGTTGCACAGCTTCTTCTTGAGGGCTGTGGGGCTGACCGTCGCTGCGACCATGTCTGCGCGGCCCTGCGTTCGGTGAAAACGGATTCGGAGGGCTACCTGCCTCGCGATGAAGTGTTTCGAGCCGCCGGGATTAAGGCGACCGACTTGAACCCATTCTGGGTGATTGGTGGAGGGAGCTGCGTTCTGGATTGTGGATGTTGGTTGACGTATTCGGAGCGGAATCGCCCGGGATCCCTGACAGGGAAGACCATCGACGAGATTCTTAACAATCCCAATCGGATACCTCATGTGCCCCAGAGTCAGCTAGTATCCGTGTCCTTGGTTGGTAAACACAACGAGGAGATCTGCCGGGTGGAGTCGTCAGCCGCACGACGGAGCCGAGTCGCCCAAGATAAGTAGCCGAACAAGTCGTGACGCATTAATCGACCATCAGTTCTTATAATTTCATCCCAACATCACTTCAACCGCGCCGATGGGCGCACCTCTTGCATGGCCTTTACGAGAACAACCAAATCACTTTTGATTCTACTTGCATCCGTCGCGATGCTCCCTGCCGAAGACTCCGGCGGTGTCAGCGAAAAAGCATACAAGAGCGACGCCCCGGACGGACGCTTTTCGGTCCAAGCACACCAGGAGAAGGGGTGGAACAAATTCGAGGTGGAGATCATTGAGCTCGCTTCGAACAAGACGGTCCTGACCTTCGACCCGAAATCACGCTTTATCGAAGCGGCTTGGAGTCCCGACAGCAAGCTCGTCGCCATTGAACAGAACAGGACCACCCATGACAGCATGGTTTCGGTATTCTCGATAGGCAAGGATGCAGCCAAACGGGTCATTTTGCCTAAAGACTGCAACGATGAAGATGAAAGCGCTGCCGTGTTTGAATCTCCCACCCGAAAGCACGCCAAAATCGCCAATTCTCAGAGATTCCACATCACCATGGCAGCTTTTCAGGTCGAAAAGTGGATCAACTCAGACACACTTGTCCTTTCCACTTCCGGAAGGGGATGGTGGGGAGGCGATGTCGCCAAAGACAAAGACCGTCGCTTCCTGGCGGACTACAAACTCACCCTCCATTTCGCTGCTGACGGTACGTCTTCAGTGCAGAAACTGGCCCTGATAGATTACCAAGAGCTTTAGCCAACAGGCCGGCGATGGACAACCGGCTACCCGCCCCGACGCCAAATGACTCTCTGGACTTCTATCTTCAGCCCTTTTGCACTTTGCCCACCGGCGGCAGGTGACACATCCACATGTCCGCCCAACAAACTGCGCTACCCACCATGAAATACGACCAGTGGCTGGCCCTGCGTGAAGATGAACGTGATGCCGTGCATTTCCAGCAATGGAACGTTTATGAGCGTGACGGCTACCTGGTCGCGATGACCGCCGCCGTCCGGCTTGCGGAGACCTGTGGCCTGAAGGTTTCCCATATCGAGATTGGGACCTATCATGGTGGCGAGTATCTCCTGCATCTTTTCGTTCCTGACGAAGACTGTCGCCGTTTGCCACCAATGCTGGAGCAGCGATTCGAGGGCTTTCGAGTTGCATGGTTTCCTCTCAGCAGGATGGGCCTCAACCCTTCGGAGTTCGGAAGCATCTCGGGAGTCTGGCGACACCAAGACGACGACACGAACGTTGAGTTCACCTTCGACGGCTCCACCCAGCCGCCACGTGTTGCCGGCCGTTGCATCTCGGACGGAGAGCAGCTCGTGATTTCCAGTGCAGTCGGGAACGACCAGTTCCTGCTGTTCTCATCCACAGTTCCGTCAAGCGGCCACTTTGCTCAGCACACCTTCAGCCTCACTTCCCCAGACACATGCACCCAGCACATCACACTGACGGAGACCTGGAAACGGGTCGTCAGCTAGTGTAGCCCGGCTTGCAGATGGCAATTCAAGAGCTTCGATTGATGACCGCCGATTGTTGATTCTTGAATGCGTGATTGGACGTTGAGCCGCCATTCCGTCAGTTCAACAATCAAAAAATGGCAACCATCGGGTTTCAAGAATAGGAGGCAGTCCGCTTGGTGGACAACACTGGCCAAGGGCGAACCGAGCGGATGCAGGAAGCGGCTCGTATGGCATCTGTCGTGTCAGCGATGAGTCCCACTCCCCATCGCGTGACGGACGGTCCGGAACAGATCAACTTGAATCCTGAAATACAAACCACGAAAATCACGAAACATCACGAAAATCAGGCAGTTCCGGAACGCTTCAGACTCATTCATCAGTTGACTTCGAAGATGGCGGTAATGACTTCAGCTTCCGTGTTTTTCGTGACTTCAGTGGTTTTCCATTTTCCCCTTTGGGATCAAGATTTGTGACGACGCTTTCCAATTGGATGGGACAGATTGGGGCTTTGAGATCTGCACCCACGCCGCGAAGGGCATCGGCACGACCCAGGTGATGGGTCGGTCCGCTGATCTGTGGCGGGGCTCACTCCGTTTCCACGCGGAAGAAGGCCCTGGGCTTGTTGGTGAGCGCGGGGGGGAAGGTGAAGGTGCGGGTGGTGGTCTCGCCCTGGGACTCGATGCCGCTGACGAGGGTGTGGGGGAAGCCGTTCAGGTCCTCGGAGCCGGTGATGCGGTAACGCCAGCCCGGCGAGGATTTCCATTCGAGGGTGCCGGTGTTCGAGGCCGGAACCAGGAGGGTCGTCTTCATCCGCAGGTCATTGCGGAGGATGGCGAGGACCTTGGTGCTGTAGTTGGTGTAGGTGTTGTAAGTTCCATTGAACCAGATGACCGTATCGTCGTAGGGGCTTTTCTCCGGGATGATCGGACGGAAGTTGTCGGCCACGGAGTTGGTGGTGATCGGGGTCCAGGTGAAGGTCAGTCCGCCGTCGGTGGTCACGCCACGATAGATCTCGTAGCGGTTGTTGGTGCTGAGCGGAACGTTGTTGATATCTCCGAGATTGAAGGGATTGGCTGCGTTGGAAGCGATGTAGATGACATTCGGGTTCTTAGGGTCGAGGCACATGCCGCCGCCGTAGTCGGACTCCGAGGCGTAGATCCCCCTTCCCGCCTGGGCGATGAAGCGCTTCTGCCAGGCGGTGCCGGTCCAGCGGGCGTAGTAGTAGTAGATGCGGGAGGTGGCCCAGGTGGCATCGGTGCCGGTCTGCACCTGGAAGACGCAGACGGGATTGCCGTCCTGGCCGTAGTGGATGTCCCAGGTCCAGCCGCGGGCATTGGGAATCCAGTCGTTGGGCCCCTGACCTGCCCCCCAGGCGGCTGAGGAGAACTGATAGATGACCGAGCCGCGCTGACCGGATTGATGTTCGAGAGGAAGGTTCGCGAACGTGTCGATCAGGGTGCCGTCGGTCTTGTAGAAGCCACCGGCCTTGTAGAACAGGTGATAGATCGAGTTGTCCAAATCGCGCGGATGACCGTCGGTGTAGATCAGATCGATGCGGTCGGTCCGGTTCGAGCAGTAGCGCGGATACGGTCGGACACCGCCGGTGCCGACCGCGATGAAGGGAATGGAAGGTTGCCAGGTGGCCCCGAGGTCATCCGAGATGGTGATGGTCGGATTGAAATTGATGTTGCGGTGGAAGTTATAAATCCGGTTCGACTCACCGCTGAGAAGATAGGTGTTGTTGTAGGTGGCGCTCGCCGTGAGGGTGCGGGTGATTTCAGGTCCCCAGTCGGCAAGGGTGGTGGGCAAGGGCACCAGCGAGGTCCTCTGATAGAAGCGTGACTCGGCATTGTGCTTGGCATAGAGCACCATCAGTTTTCCGTCCGGGAGCACGGTGAAGGACGGGTTGTTGTGGTCATCCTGCTGCTGGGAGGTGGCGGTGCTGATGATCGTCTCCGAGGTCACGTTCGTCACCGGATTGTAGCGCGTGACGCCATACTGGCCGTTGCTTTTCACATAACCCATGTACAGCGAGCCCTGATGAAAGAGGGCTCGTTCGTCATTGAACCAGGTCCACGCGCCGTCCGCAGCCATCTGGAGCGAGTTTCCGGGAAGCGGCGGAACGGACAGCGCGCTGAGCGGATTGGAGCCGGCGGTCACCTCGGCGAAGTCGCTGTAGCCATCGCCATCCGTGTCCGCGACATAAGGATCGGTGCCGCGCGCGGCCTCGTCGCCATTGGTCAGGCCATCGCCGTCCTCATCGGCGGTGGAGACCAGCGGGAGGGCCAGTTTGTAGCCGACGCCATCGAACCAGGTGCGGCGTGACTGGTCCACGCCTTCCAGATCATCGATGTAGATCGAGAGGCTTCCATTGGCATCAGTCACGGCCGTGCCCAGAGGAGCCTGCATCAGGACCCGATTGTCCTGGGTGAAGAGCGGGTTGGAAATGAAGAGTGTGTTGGAGGCTGGAAGTGCATCGGTGGCAAGGCCTCCATCGTTGCTATCCGCTGCGAAGTGAGTGAGCGGCGAGGTGGGCAGGAAGTCGTCCGTCGCGCTTCCGGGAGTGCCGTTGTTGTTGATGTCGGATTGCTTGGCAGAGGCCTTGATGCGCCAGTTGGCGTTGGTGGCGTCCCAGAAGTAGGCGTAGAGCAGATAGCGGGTGTTGGGGGTGAGACCGGTGAGGGTGGTGACAAGCAGCGGCGCATTTTCGGCGGTCTCGCCGCAGGATTCGTAGGCACCGGCCGAGTTTCCGAAGTTGCGGGTTTCCCAGTTGTTGTCTGCTCCGGTGACCCCTTCAGGCGCGGGGCTGAAGGTCTGGTTGTCCCAGCGCCTGGTGTTGGACGCGTTGGCATCCACATAGGTCACGTTGTTGGGAGGCGGGGCCACGAACTCGTAGGCCAGCCCGTCATACCAGCTGCGGAAATTCGGGGAGGTAGCGGCATTCCGATCGTCGAGATAGACGGAGATCTGTCCGTTGCCATCGGCGGCCAGCGTTCCGATGGAGGCGGCGAGCATCGCGCGATTGCCGCTGTCGAGCACCGTGGTGGGAGCGGAGGAAAAGGTCAGGGTGCTGGCGGGGACAGCAGCGGTGGCGACGAGTTCAGTGGTGGCATCGGCGGCGGAGAAAAGTGTGTTCGCCCCTGGATTGGCGATGACACCGGCGCGGAGATTCCAATCTTCGTTGGCGTTGGTAGGATCCCAAAGGCAGGCGAAGATGCGGTAGGTGGCTCCCGGGGTCAGACCGGTGAGGGTGGTCTTGAGCTCCGGTGCATTTTCACTGGCCACCTCGCCACCGGACTCGAGGACCGTCCCGCCCGAGCCAAAGCCCGTGCGTTGTTCCCAGTTGTTGTCGGGTCCGGTGTTGCCGTTGACCGGCGGATTGAAGGCGCTGCCGTTCGCCAGCGTGGTGTTGCTGGTGGTGGCATCGACGTAGGTGAAATCAGCTCGCAGTGCGGCACCCAGAGCGAGCCAGAGAATCGGGACGAGGGGTTTGAGCGGGAGCATGGCGGGAGGACCGGGATGGCTCAGTCTGGGCTGGGGAATGGTCCCGCTGATCCTGAAGGCAGCAGCGGGATTCTTTGTCGATTGGGATCGGCAGGCAGCGCCATCAGACCTGATGGAATGATGGTGCAGCCCGACGTTGATGGCGACCCTTGAGAGATTGTCGATGGAACCCCATACGACCTGACGCCCCAGAAGCTCCATCGACGATGCCTCAACTTGAACGATGCATTTTCTCCTGAAAAGCAGGAATGCCGACACCCGAAGTATCGGCATTCCTGCCATGGGTCGGGGGGATCAGTTCGGCGTCACCTTGAGTCGGACAAACAAGGTGGGCGAGCCGGTGGGCAGAGTGAATGTGAGGCTTCCGGAGGGTCCGTTGGTATTGGTGGTGAGGCTGCCAAGCGGAACATCCGTCCAGGTGGACAGGTTCGGGGAGGTCTGGACGACGAACTGCGTTCCATAGGCGCTGGCAGGGATATTGCCGCCGTTGGGCCAGGTGATGGCACCGGCGACAAGGCCCGGATTGGCGGTGAATCCGGCGGCGGAGTTCATGAAGTATTCAACCCCGTTTGCGACGCCATCCTTGTCGGTGTCCACATTCGCGGCATCGCCCCCGACATTGGTGGAAGCCCATGAGGTGTATCCACCGCTGGAAGTGAGGACCGCCTGCTGGCCGGCTCCACCTGAAACGATGTTGACCGTGTAGCCGGACGGAACGCTGGCGAAGGTGCCGATGATGCTGGTGCCCTCGGCGATGACATAAGAAGGCTGGGAGAAGCCGCCGGAGAGCAGGTTCACGGCGAGGGCGACACCTGTTAGATTGATCGCTCCCGTCGAGAGCAGCTTGTCACCAGCGGCTCCATCGATCTCGACCGCGAAGGTCCCCGAGAGCGTGGCGGCACCCGTGCTGAGGGTTCCGGCTCCCACGCCGGGGGCGACGATGCCACTGCTGTTCAGGGGCCCTGTCACCGAGCCGCTCCCCGAGAGGGTGGCTCCGGAGCTGACCGTGACCGAGCTTGAGGCGGTCAGGCTGCCGGTGAGGTTGAGGGTTCCTGCATTGACGAGGGTCGCGCCGGTGTAGCTGCTCGCTCCCGAAAGCGTGAGTGTTCCCGAGCCGACCTTGGTGAGCGAGAGGACCTTGGTCGTGCCATTGTTGATGGAACCTGCAAATTCGGTGCTTGTGCCCAGATTGCCGATCTCGAGGTTGGTGCTCCCTGTGGCGGTGAGGCCACCGCGGAACAGGGAGTCGGCCACGCCGCTGAGAGAGCCGAGCTTGAGGGTGTAGTCGCCAATTCCTCCGGCAATCATGCCCTGCACGCTGCCCTGGGGAGCGGCGATGGTGTAGGCCGCGTTCTGGCTGGTGGAGGTGGCCGTATTGAACGCAACGGAAACGGCGGACGAGTTGTGGGTGAAGCTGCCGTTGAAGCTGGAGAAGTCACCGTTGTTGGTGAAGGTGGCGGTATTGACGATGGCGCCTGAGCCGCTGACGGCGCTGGCGACGACCAGATTCGCGTTGACGTTGAGCGTGGTGCCTGCGGCCAGGGCAATGGGCCCTGAGCCAAGGGTGCCGGTTCCGATCAGCGAAAGCTCTCCTGAGTTGAGGGATGTGCCGCCCGAGTAGGTATTGGCTCCCGACAAGGTGAGGACACCCGCTCCGGTTTTCGTCAGGCTTCCGCTGCCACTGACCGGGAATGCCGCTGTCTGGTTTGCACCCGGGTTGAATGCCAGCGTGCCATTGTTGATCACGGAGGAGGTGTTGCTCAGGACGCCGTTCAAGGTTCCGTTTCCGAGCTGAAGGGTTCCTGCGTTGATGGTGGTGGCACCGCTGTAGGTGTTGGCATTGGTAATGACCACGGTGCCGCTGCCGGATTTCGTCAGGCTGCCACTGGCGATGCCGAAGGCTCCCGAGAGGGTGTAGTTGCTGGCCGAGGTGTTGAAGGTGGTGCTGGCAGGGAAGACACTGGAGGAGTCGATCAACACATTCCGGGTGCCGGTGGCCGTGTCGTCGAACAGAACCTGGTCATCCTCGATGTAGTCCGTGGGAGTACCAGCCACGCCGAGTTTCCAGTTGCTGCTGGCTCCGGTGGCCCCGACCACCCAGGTGCCATCATCGAGACCGGTCCAGCGGGGAGCATCGGTGAGAATCTGAAGATCGATCGAGGTATCGACGGCATTGTCAACGATCGACGCGGTGGAGCGAGTTCCGACGCTGAAGGATCCAGTCGGTAAAGTGCCGGTTCCAGAGAGGGTCGTGTAGTCGATCAGCTTGTAAGTGCCGGTTCCGAGCGCATTGGCCCCGAGGAGATTGACTGAAACGGCTCCATTGAGCGTGAGGGCACCGGTTGAGACCTGGGTGACGGTGGGGGTGAACTGGTTGAAGTCGAAGGTCAGATTGCTGGTCCCGAGGGTGAGGCTGCCGGTGGGCAGCATGGTCGTTGCGGCGGCGGCCGCCTTGACACTGAGGCTGGCCCCATCGGCGACGGTGAAGGCGCTGGCTCCGAGGACCTTGGGATTGGTGGTGAGGGCGAGTGTGCCGGCATTGACCTCGGTCGCGCCGGAGTAGTTGGCCCCGCCAGTGATGGTGAGGGTGCCGGTGCCCACCTTGCGGAGCGCGAGGATCTTGGTTGCGCCATTGTTGAAGTTGCCGTTCAGGGTCGTGTCGATCCCGAGATTGCCGACCTCCACCGTGGTGGTGCCGGTGGCCGTGTTTCCTCCACGAATGTTTCCAGCCGCACTGGAGAGTGAGCCGAACTTCACCGTGTAGTCCCCGTTTGCGGCGAAGATGATCTCACCGTTGCTCAAGGCATAGGTGGCATCCTGGCTGCCCGAGTTCGCGGTGTTGAACTGGCTGTTGTTCGCGGCGGCGTTGTGGGTGAAGGAGCCGGTGAATCCGGTGTGATCGCCCGTGAAGACGATCGTGTTGGCCGTGTTGTTGAGGATCGAACCAGCGCCTGTTAGAGTGCTGGTGCTGGTCTGGCCGTTTCCAGTGAAGGTCAGGGTTGCCCCGGAGTTGATGGCAATGGCGCCGCCGTTGAGACCATTGCTGGTGGCGACAAGAAGTCCCTGATCGACGGTGGTGCCGCCCGAATAGGTGCTGGCACCTGTTAGAGTGAGGGAGCCGGAACCTTTCTTGATCAGGGAACCGGAACCGGAAATCGCGTAGCCGGCGGTCTGGGGCAGTGCCAGGTTGTATTCGAGGATACCATTGTTTGTGACGGACGCCGTGCTGGCAATGCTGCCATCCGTGGTGCCATTTCCAAGGATCAGCTTGCCCTGGTTGATGGTGGTGGCTCCCGTGTAGGTGTTGGCATTGAGCAGGGTGACGGAACCCGTGCCACTCTTGACGAGCGAGCCTGCCGCGATCGCCGCACCGCTGATCTGGTAGTCGATCGCGGAGTTGTTGAAGAGGGTGGAAGCGGGGCTGACCGCGGCACCGATGACGACCTGCGACTGGGTCACGGCGATGCTGCCACTGCCGAAGTTGTAGGTGTCGTTGAACTCCACGGTGTCGGCCAACCAGAAATTGGTGGCAGTCTGAGCGGTTTTCCTGGCCCAGTTGTTCGGTCCGGTTTCGTCGCCGGTGGTGACGGTCTGCCAGGCATCGCCGTTGGCTCCGGTCCAGACGAGATTCTCACCCGAGATATTGACCGCAATGTTGCTGCCATTGAGCTGAACGGCCCCCGCAACCTGGCGGGAACCGAGACTGGTGAAGTTGGCGGTGAAATCGGCAGGGTTGCCCGTGAAGGAGCCAAAGTTGATGAGATTGACGAGTCCGTTTGGCAGGAGGTTTGGAACGTTGAGGACGACCTGCCCGTTGGCTGCGGTGGTGGTGAGTGCGCCGTTCACCTTGAGCCCGGCCCCGGCTGAAACATTGAGGTTGACGGTGGCGTCGCCATTGAAGGCAAGGGCTCCGAAGGTGAGCGCCGTGGCCCCACCGTTTCCGTGGGTGACGACGGCGGAGGGGTTGTCGGCGATCGTGACCGAGCCAAGTGTTCCGGTGCCATCGAGGGTGCCTTGGTTGAGCGTGAGCGCCGGGGTGGAGGCGACTGAACTGGTGTGGAGGTATTTGCCGCCGGAGACGGTGATTCCACTGGAGGTGTTGATGCTGGCCGCGCCCCCAACGATCAAGGTGCCACTGGTGACGGAGGTGGCTCCAGTGTAAGTGTTGACTGCGGAAAGGTTGACGGTGTTGGCCCCGGAACCTGCGATGGTCAGTGACGAGGCTCCGCCGGTGTTGTTGACGATACGCCCGAGGGAGATGTTTGCATTTGCGGCGTTGACGACGAGTTCACGGCCATAGTTCGCCCCGATCATGATGCCACTGTTGGCATTGGTGCCGCCCTGGTTGATGGTCAGGGCACCTGTGCCTGAGTTGAGGAGCCCGTTGGTGACGAGGTTGATCTGGGAAGCACTGTTTCCGAACGTGAGCGTGGTGGCCCCGACGGTGAGGCGGAAGGTGTTTCCCTGCCGGGACGCCGCGCCATAGGTGGTCGTGGAAGCGGTCGTGATGTCGTAGTTTGCCGTGGTCAGGCCAGGGTTGGTCAAACCCGCTCCGGAAACTCCGATGCCCGGGGAGGAGGTGAGATTTCCTCCAGAGACTGTTGCCCAGGAGGTTCCGGTTCCGGCTCCGAAGGTCGCCCAAGGCCCGACGATGCCGTTGGTATTGGCGAGACCCGTCATGCTGGCGGCAAAGGTTCCAGTCCCTTGAAGGTTGAGGGTGGAACCTGCGGAGCGGGTAAATGTTCCGGTATTGAGGGTCAGGATACGGCCGGAGGCCACGTTCCACGCTTGTGAACCCGCCGCGACGGTGAGGCCGGAGGAAATCGTGAGATTCTGGGTGGCGGAACCCAGATTGATGCCGCTGGAACCAAGTGTCAGGGTATTGCCGGCCCCGATCGTCACCGTGCCTCCAGGATTGGTAACGGCAAGTCCTCCGATGCTGAGGTTCGAGCCGAGCAGGGTGGAATTCGCCCCGGTGACCGTGGAATCCCACGAGGCCACATCAAGCGAACCGGGAACATTTCCCCCTAACCAGCTTGTGGCCAGGTTGAGGTCGTTCGTGTTGTCCAGCTTGGTCCGGGTGGCGGCGTACGCCGATCCAGGCGAGCCAATCAAGGCGGCGGCAAGCAGGGCGCGAAGGAGCGGATTGGTGTGGAACTTGGGTTTCATCAGGAACTGCGGATTTCGGGGCTTAAAACGGGAACCGGACAATCGGTCCTCGTCAGACTTCGAAAAGCCGGGGAAAATCCGGACACCAGGCCTGAATTTTTTTCCAGTCTCCCCCTTTCCCCAGCTACCCTCCCTCTCCTTCGACGGAGATCACGGACTCCGCCTCGCGGAACAAGGTCCGGGCGATGATCCAGTCCCACCAGAATCCCTGATACTGGCCAAAGGGCTCATACGCGGCTGGCAACTCGGGGGAAAAGGCCTTCTCGATCCGCTTTCGACAGCGCCCCAGGTCCTCGCGGGCGGCCTCCAAATCGCCGAGCTGAAAGCAAATCATCGCATGAACCGGCTCCAGCGCGCCCCGGATGTAGTCGCGACTTTCCTTGAATGACAGTGCGAAATCGGACCAGCGCTTGGCCTGCTGGTAGTTCCCCTGTCGATACTCCAACAGGGCCAGGCCGAAGGCACGCCATTGCGCCAATTCACGCTCCCTCCGATAACCCTCAAGCTCGATTCCCTCCTCGAACTCCTGCATCATCGGCTTCAAGGCCTCCAGACGGTTCAAGAGCTGCGGATCGACTGGAGCAAGGAGGATCGCGTGAAGCAGCCGCGAAGCATCCGGAGCGGAGGAAGTGCTGCCATATCTGTCGGTGGCCCATGCCTGAAATGCCCGATAGTCGTGGGGCTTTCCGCCCTCGATCAACACGCTGCTGATGGCCACCAGATCGAGGGAGGTGGTCAGATTCTGACCGCGATTCATGTCGTCGGTCTTCATCATCATCATGAAACACTCGGTCGCCTGCGGCCAACGGCCGCGAAGGGCGTTCCAGTTTCCCAGTGAACGAAGCACCACCGACGACTGAGGGGAAAGACGAATGGAGGCGATCGGAGTCGCCCGAAGCTGCTCGTCCGCTTCCTCGGTCCTGCCCTCGCTGAGCAGCACGGAAACGTGGGCAAAGCCTTCCCAGCCACGGGCCTCTTCGATTCGCATCAGCTCGTTGGCATGGGCCGCGTCGGCGAACTTCCGCAGGCGGACCTGCTCGTCCAGAGCCTCCCTTTCCCGGAGATAGTAGGTGTAGGCAATGCCCAGCCCCAGCAACAGCGACAGGACGATGCCCGAACCCGCAGTGACCGCCACCCGATTGCGACGCACGAACTTGCGGAACACATAAGCACGCTTCGCCGGTCGCGCGATCACGGGTTCGTGGGCCAGGTAGCGCTGCAGGTCCATGACCAGTCCGTTGACGGTCTCGTAGCGTCGCGAACGATCCTTCTCGATCGCCTTCATGACCACCGAGTCGAGGTCGCCCTTGAGAATGACAGGAAGTTTCGCAGGCTCACACTTGCGACGCGCGGCGATCTCCTGCTGGTCCTCCGGGTTCATGCCCACGAAAAGGGCCGATGGCACCGGCGGCTCGCGCTCTAACAGAATCGTTCGCATTTCCATCAAGCCGACGGAAGCCAGCTCGGCTGAATCGAATGGAGTCCGGCCTGCCAGCAGTTCGTAAAGCAACATGCCGAGGCTGTAAACGTCGCTGCGGGTGTCGATGTCGCGCTCGCGGCGATCCGCCTGCTCCGGACTCATGTAGGCCGGAGTGCCGACGAACTGGTCCTGCGACGAATGCTGCGTGCCAAGGTCGTCATTTCCTGAAATGGCCTTGGCAATGCCGAAGTCGATGATCTTCGGGCCGTGGCCGCCGCTTTCGTCGATGAGGATGTTCGATGGCTTGATGTCGCGATGGATCACGCCCTTCTGATGCGCGTGCTGGATGCCCTTGCAGACCTCGATGAAGAGGTCGATGCGCTTGAGCAGGCTGAGTTCCTGAACATCGCAGTAATCGGTGATGCGGGCTCCCCTCACCCACTCCATCACGAAATACGGACGACCGGAATCCGTGGCCCTGCCGTCGAGGACGCGGGCGATGTTCGGGTGATCCATCAAGGCCAGCGACTGACGCTCCATTTCGAAACGCTCGATGACCCGTTCGGTGTCCATGCCGAGGCGGATCACCTTGAGCGCCACCTTTCGTCGCACCGGTTCAAGCTGCTCCGCCAGATAGACCACGCCGCAGCCGCCTTCACCGATGCGTTTCTCCAGTCGATAACGCCCGATGCGCTCACCGGGCCCCTCGCTCGGGGTGGAGCGCGGCGTTTCCTCAAGGGCGGAGGGATCTGTTAGATCGATCAACTCCTCACCGGCCTCGGTCGCCACGATCGTCCTTGCGCCCTCCGCCTTTCGGAAAAAGCGATCCGCCTGCATGTGAACGGATGCCAGGGTGCGCAGGCGCTCGGAACGGGAAGGATCGCCATCGCGGATCAGGTCGAAGAAGGCCTCCCGCGATGCCGGTTCATCGATGCCGAGCGCCGTCTCAAACAAGACTTCGTCGATTTCCTGCGGATCATCCATGGCGTTCGGACAGACTTCGGGATTCGGGGAAATTTCCGGACATCAGGCCGGCCCAGGCGGCTCCCGGTCCTGTTCGATCTCGGTCAGGATTTGGAAAAGCCGCGCCTTGGCCAGCATCCATTTCCGGCGGACGGTCTTCTCGTTCACGCCCAGCGAATCGGCGACCTCCTGGTTGGTGAGTCCGGCGAAGAACTTGAGCATCACGATGCGGGTGTCGCCCGGATTCTCCGACTCGAAGCGCTTCAGGCTTTCCTCGATCAACAGCAGCCTTTCGTCGGCGGACATGTCGGGCGCATCGAGCGGGATCAGCGGATTCACGTCTCCGCCGCCGTGTTTCAGGCTCGCCTTCTGTCGGGCACGGTCCATCAGGATGCGCCGCATCGTGAGCGCGGCCGCGTTGAAGAAATGCTCCCGGCTTTCCCAACTGCGATCCATTTTTCCACCAAGCCGGATCCACGCCTCGTGCACCAGGGCGGTGGGCTGCAAGGTCAGGCCCTGCATGCCGCCGAACAGCCGCGCCGACGCGAGCCTGCGGAGCTCGTCATAAACCACGGGAAGCAGCCGCTCCGAGGTCAGGTCCTCGGGCGTTGACAGGCTCATGGGCTCAGGGTCTTCCATCCGTGTCTGGAAAACTAGAGGCAGGCATGGCATGGATCAACCCGGAAAGAACCATCGCGGTTTTCGCGAAATTCGAATGCTCAGAGGGTTTCCTCGGCGTTGGAAAGGTCCGGGAAACTCAAAGAGCACGGGCCGCCGCTGGATCGGAGCCAGCAATCCAACGACAGGTGCCGCCGGAAGATCTCGCTAGGTATTGAATCCGCTTCACCGCTCTCATGGAGCGATTGAAAGGATGTTGAAATGAAACTGACAAGCTTATGGCCGGTTGGTGCGTCACCACTTATTCGGCTTGTCGGATTCATGAGCGTCAGTTGAAAGCGCGGATGAGAATAGCGACCGGCACTTCATCGCGAACCAGAACCACCCCGCTCGAACCCAGGCCACGCTGCCAAAGGCTCGCTGGACTGCTGTAGACCCAAAGATCGTCGGAATCACGGATACGATCCTTGAAGCGCTGCCAGGGCTCCCAATCCGAGTTGATTGGCGTGTCGTGGGCAAATGCCGGCCGATGCTCCAAGTCGTGCACCGTAGTCATCGTGATCCTCCAAGCATATGCCGCATCAAGCTGTGGAACTCCCAACCAGTAATCATTGTCGGGCTTCGGAGAAATGTGCCGCGGCCGATCAGCTCCTTCGGTGATCGGTCTGTTCACTTCTGGATGAGGGCGACTCATTTATCTTTGCAAATGTCGAGGCCAGGCACCCGCTACCGAGAGCGCCCCTCCGATTCAGGTTGAGGTTTGTCAACACCCTCCGACTTCGACTCGATCCGAGTTGCGGCTTGCCCAGTGTCCGCTTCTTGGCTCGCTCGTTTCTTCATTGCTCGTAAGGCGATGTTCACCGCAGGCTCAAGTCTCTTGGGGTATGACACACTCATAATCTGTTTATCGCTCATCCGCAGAGAACAAGTCACAGGAGACGGAGATTCGGATACAATGCTATCAAGATAATCCAGAAAATCGGGCGCGGAGAAGGGATACTCTTTTGGATCGAGTGTTCGCTCAATCCATTTCTCCTCTTGGCCGAATCGTTCATTCGCACTCTTCGCGGCGTCCAAGATATCTTTGGATGGCTCACTCCCATCGGTCCTCTTCGGAGACTTGAACCCTATCTTCTCATGAACAAATGTGTCCTGAAGGTAACCTTTGAATGCCCAACCTGCTGCCAAGCAACCCAAGAGGCCAAATAGAAGGTAAGCTGCCGTGCGAAAGTTCATTTGTAGCAAACAGTAATTACCCTCCCACTCGGACCTGGATATCTAACAACTTTGTGGTGGGTGGCTGATGATGTATTGATCTCTGGAAACACCTGATTGTCAATACGGCGCTTCCGCGACAATCGGCGTTCCCGGGCCTTCGGAATCATTCCGGAAATCCTGATGAATTGGATCAGCTTGCCGACTGGATTCGTGGCTGGGAGCATCCTGCTCCAGTCCGTCTGGGGAGCTTCCAGCTCCCAGGCATCCTGAGGAAGACTCGGAGCGGGACGCACCGGAGACGGACTGGAGCTGGAAGCTCCAGCTACGGTTCCAACTCCCAGGCATACAGAGAAAGACTCGGAGCGGGACGCTCCGGAGACGGACTGGAGCTGGAAGCTCCAGCTACGGGCCCTGCCCCCCCCGGCTGGCCGGTGTGCGGAACAGACGCCCGGAGAACCGCATTTCCTGCCCAATCCGCCGGAACTTTCTCTTTGCCGCCCCCGCGACGGCTGCCTAGCGTGGCGGCGTGCCTGATTTGGACGTTAGACCTTTCGCTGATGTGGCGGTGATCGACCGGGAGTATCTCCGGAATACGTTTCGTGCGATGCTTCGCGCGCGGCAGTTGGAGAACAAGCTCTCCAGCCTCTACAAGGCGGGCAAGATCGTCGGCGGCGTCTATCTCGGTCGCGGCCAGGAAGCGGTCAGCGCCAGCCTCGGCGCGGCGCTCGTGCAGGGAAAGGACATCTTCGCCGCCCTGATCCGCGACCAGGCGGGACGCACGGCCTTCGGCGAGCCGCTGATCGACTGCACCCGGACCTACCTCGGTTCGGTCCTCGGCCCGATGAAAGGCCGCGACGGCAACATCCATCGCGGTCGTCCGCTGGACGGAATGCCGGCGATGATTTCCCACCTCGGGGCGCAGGTTTCGGTGGTCGCGGGCATGCTCTTCGCGCGACGGATGAAAGGCGAGCTGCCGGGAGTGGTCGGTGCGACCTGCGTCGGCGATGGCGCGACCTCGACCGGAGCCTTTCACGAAGGCGTGAACCTCGCGGCGATGGAAAAACTTCCATTGGTGATCGTGGTGGCGAACAACCAGTTCGCCTACTCGACCTCGACCGACCGCCAGTTTGCCTGTCATGATCTGGTCGATCGCGCCCGTGGCTATGGCATCCCCGGTTACTCGGTGGATGGCACCGATTTCCTGGCCTGCACCACCGTCATCGGCGAAGCGGTCCAGCGCGCTCGAAATGGCGGCGGCCCGCAGATGATCGTGGCGAAGCTGCTGCGGCTTTCCGGTCACGGCGAGCACGACGACGGCTCGTATGTGCCGGACACCTTGAAGGCGGGTCCCTACGGTCGCGACTGCATCGAGGTCGCCATGCGCCAGATGACGGAGGGCAGATACGCCACGGTCGATGAGCTTGCCGCCTGGCAGGACGAAACTGCCGACGAGGTCCAGCGTGCGGTCGCCCAGGCCCAGCAGGAACCCATCCCCGATCCCTACACGGCGGAATGGAACGCCCTTTCCACCCAATTCTTCAAACCCGAGTGAGTGTCACCTACATCGACGCGATCCGCGAAGCGCAGGCCAAGCTGCTGCGCGAGGACGAGCGCGTATTCCTCTACGGCCAGGACATCGCCACCTTCGGCGGAGCATTCAAGGCGACGAAGGGTCTGGCGGAGGAGTTTCCCGGCCGGGTCCATGACGCACCGATTTCCGAGGATGCCATGATCGGCCTGGCGGTGGGCGCGGCCATCGAGGGCATGCGACCGATCATTGAAATGCAGTTCGCCGATTTCTCGTCGATCGCCTTCAACCAAATCGTCAATCAAGCCGCCACGCACTTCTATCGCACCGGCGTTCCGGTTCCTCTGACCGTCCGCCTGCCCTCAGGAGGCACACCCGGCTCGGGGCCGTTCCACAGCCAGAGCATGGAGTCGATCTACGCCCACTATCCCGGCCTGATCGTCCTCACCCCTGCCACCGTTTCCGATGCCTATCACATGCTCATCGATGGCGTGGCGATGCAGGACCCGGTGATCTACTGCGAGCACAAGTTCCTCTACCGCTGGCTGAAAGCGAAGTCGATCAGCGACGACCATCTGCCGATCGGTCAGGCCCGCATCGTTCGTCCGGGGAAACACGCCACCGTGGTCGCGTATTCCGCGATGGTCCACGAGGCCGTGCGTGCGGCGGAGAGACTGCATGAAGACGGATGGGAAATTGAGGTGGTCGATCTGCGTTCGGTGAAACCACTGGACATGGACACCGTGCTGGCCTCGGTCGCGCGGACCGGTCGCCTGCTCGCCGTTGGCGAAGCCTTTCCCTGGGGTGGTGTCACGGCAGAGGTCGTGGCCCGCACCGCCAGCGAGGGCTTCCATTTGCTCGATGCCCCGCCAATGCGCTTGAACGCCCGCGACACGCCGGTGCCCTATCATCCCAAACTCTGGGCCGCCCATCGCCCGACCCCCGAGTCGATCTGCGAAGCCATCCGCCAGCTCCTCTCCTTCTAGCCGTTTCGGATTTAGAATTTAGAATTTAGAATTTCCCTCTTCGTCATGCCCTCCGTTCCGATCCTCATGCCTCAACTTGGCGAATCCATCGCCGAGGCCACCATCGTCCGGCTCGACGTCGCCGTTGGTGACCGCGTGTGCACCGATCAGGAAATCATCGAGGTGGAGACCAACAAGGCAGTCATGGGCGTGACGACGCTGTGTGATGGGGTCGTATCCGAACTTCGCGCTCAGGAAGGCGTCTCCTACTCGGTCGGCACCTTGCTGGGGATGCTGGAAGTGACCGAGGAGGAAGTGATCCGCACCGGCGTGGAAACCGTCGAGATGCTGGAGGCGAAACGCAATGCCGGCCCCGCTCCGGGCACGCCGCAGGCCGAGGCGAACCTTCATTTCGGATCGCAGGACGACAGCTACGAGGAGGCCCCCGCCGTGGTGCCGAGTGTGAAAGGCCTGCCCGTCCCGACCGGGATCATGGGTGCCCATTACATCTCGCCCCGCATGCGGGCGCGGATGGACGACCTGGGTTTGCGCGAGGCTGACATTTCCGCCGTCGCAGGCACAGGAGCGGGTGGTCGCGTGACGGTCGGCGACCTGGAACGATTCCTCGATTACATCGCCACGTGGCCGAGCAGCCAGGCCTCGCCGATGCGACTCGCCGTGGCCGATGCCATGCGCCGGAGTTGGACGCGTCCGCTCGCCACCGTCGGCCTGCCGGTGCTGTTGGACCGCGTGCTGGATCACCGCCGCGCCGCAGATCCGAAGCCCGGCCTCACGCTTTACTTGCTGCGTGCCTTCGCCCGCGCCCTCGCCGAGGACCCCGCCAGCGCCGGTTTCCTGATCGGGGAAAAGGTCGTGCACCCTCGCTCGTTCGACATCGGCGTGGCCGTGCAGGTCGAGGATGGCGTGGTGGTGCCGGTTGTGAGAAAGGTCGATCAAAAGCCGGTCCGTGATCTCGTCGTCGAGTATGCCGATCTCGTCGATCGCTCCCGCCGCCGCCGCCTGACCGATGCCGATCTCAAGGGCGGCATTGCCACCGTGACCAACTTCGGCACCTTCGGCCTGACCTCCGGGACACCGATCCCGCTGCCGAATGAAACCCTGATCCTCGGCATCGGTGCCGGTGTTAAAAAGCCGGTCTGGAGCGCGCAGGTCGAGGCTTTCCTCCCCGCCACCGAGGCCGACCTCGTCCTGACCTTCGACCACCGCGTCGTCGATGGCGGCGGAGCCGGGCTCTTGCTGAACCGGGTCGCGCAACTGCTCCAGAAGCCGGAAGAGCTCTGATCGAAGGAAACTCGAAATTCGAATCACGAAATTCGAAACCTCTTCCCAACCGGAAATCCGAGATCCGAAATCCGCATTCCGCAATTCTTCCCTGTGGACAAGATCGACATCCCCAAGAAAGCCATCTACCGGCTCTCGATCTACTACCGTTGCCTGCAGCGGCTGAAGGAGAATGATGTCGAAACCGTGAGCTCGGATGCCCTGGCCCGCGCGGCCGGAGTCAAGCCTTCGCAGCTCAGGAAAGACCTCGCCTACTTCGGCCAGTTCGGCACCCGCGGACTCGGCTACCCGGTCGAGGCGCTCGGCACCACGATCCGGGAAACCCTCGGCCGCGAGCGACTGCAACCCGTCGTCCTGATCGGCGCGGGAAACCTTGGCTCCGCCTTGCTCCGCTACCAGGGCTTTCAGAAGGAAGGTTTCGAAGTCGTTGCCGCCTTCGATGCGAATCCAGACTCCGCCCGTACCCGCGTGGTCACCATTCCGGTCTTTCCGGAAGCGGAGCTCGACACCTTCATCCGCGATCAGACGATCAAGCTCGCCATCCTCTGCGTCCCCGCCGAGTTCGCCCAAGCCGTCGTCAACCGCCTCGTCGCTGCGGGCGTGCAGGGCATCCTCAATTTCTCCCCGCTCCTCCTCGAAGTTCCGGCGGATGTCACTGTGAACAATGTCGATCTCGCCCTTGAACTCGAACACCTCAGCTACTTCATCCGCTGAGTCTCCGGGAATTTCCTCTAAGGAAACCCCGGCTTCCCGCGTTCCCCCTGCATCACCCGCGGCGCGACGCCCCGGAACGCCAATGCAGGAAACGCGCGAACAGTTCATCGAACGAGCCCTGGCCGACTACGAGTCGCCCCTGGTCGGCTACGCCATGAACATCGTCCACGATGTCGAACGCGCCCGCGACGTCGTTCAGGACACCTTCATCCGCCTCTGCCAGCAGGATCTTGCAAAGGTCGGAGTCGGCCTCAAGTCCTGGCTCTACACCGTCTGCAAGAACCGCGCTCTCGACGTCCTCCGCAAGGACCGCCGGATCGAGCCGCTCGACGACGTCCGCTGGAAACGCATCGCCGGACCCACCGCCGCGCCGGACCGGCAGCTCGATCAGGAGGAGCGGCTTTCGCTGGTCATGCAATATCTCGACCGCCTCACGCCGAACCAGCGCGAGGTCATCCTTCTCAAGTTCCAGCAAGGCCTCAGCTACCAGGAAATCAGCGAAAAGACCGGCCTCACTTCCGGCAACGTTGGCTTCCTCATCCACACCGGCCTCAAGCGCCTCCGCGACCTGCTCCCTGCCGATCTGATGCAGGACTAAACTCCCTTTTCACCGCCATGAAACTCCATCCCGAAGATCCCAGACTCACCGCTTATCTCCTCGGTGAATTGTCGCCGGAGGAAGCCGCCGCCGTCGAGCGCGCCGCCGATGCCGATGCCACCGTCCGGGCCGCGCTTGATGAATCCTACAAGGTCCAACGAGTGCTGATGGGGGCACTGGCCCCCGATTCCCGAATCCTTCTGCCCCGTCAGCGTGAGAACATCCGTCGCGCCGTGCGGGAAACGCCCAATGCCGGCGAACCGATCCCCTTCCCTGCCCGGAAAAGCTCCCCCGCGCCGTATCTAATGCCCGTCGGCATCGCTGCGGCACTCGCGCTCGTTTCCTGGATCGCATTCCGTCCCAACGAGGACGCCACCACCGCGCCCATCGCCACGACCCCTGCTGACGGGCCGACCTCCACCTCTCCTGCACCAGTCGAAAAGCTGCCTTTCGCCGTCGCCATTCTACCAGCCCCAGGCCCGAAGGTGCCGGGACAGGCGGTTTCGAATCCGCCCGCCAAAGACCAGCTCGCCGTCAATGCCAAGGCCCTCGATCTGGCCCTGCGCGATGCCTCGGGAGAGATGCTTGACCGCGTGGCCCAACAGATCGCCGATGCCCCCCTTCCCGACACCTCCAGCCTGCCGGATCTGATCGCGCGCGGCTCGGTCTCCACCGCCGTGTCCACCCAACTCGACCTGCCCATCCTTTCCGGACGCGGCAGCCTCGCCTGGATCTACAAGTCGGTGAAGGAGAACCGCACCCTGCCCCCGGCCAAGGCCGTCCGCCTTGAGGAAATCCTCAACGCCTTCGAGCTCCGCCCCAGTGGAGGCACGGCCTCGATCGCCAAAGGGGTCAGCGTTTCGACCGAATCGCTTTCCTGCCCGTGGAAACCCTCGGCCACGCTGCTCATGATCCATCTCCAGGGAGCCGCCAATGCCCCCCGCAAGATCGAGGCCGCCCTCAGTGTCGATCCCTCCGCCGTTTCCAGCTTCCGCCTTCTCGGTTTCTCACCCATGCGCGGCGTGGAGCCCGGAGCCCTGCCCACCCAACTCCCGGCCAGAACCGCCACCACCCTGCTTGTCCAGATCGAGCCCCGCGCCAATGCTAGCCGTCTTGGGGAGATCCACTGGAAAGTCGACGGAGCCGATGCCCCACTGCTGGCCGTGATCCGGAATCCGGAAACGGAGCCCTCGAACGACGCCCGTTTTGCCGCCCTCCTCGCCTCCTACTCCCTCTGGCTCACCCGCGATCGGGCCGATGCCATCGATCCCGAGATCGTCGCCGGTCTCGCCCGCGAGTGCTCCGCCGGAGACCTTCCCCTCGACCGCAAGGAGGTCCTGGTGCTGATCGGGAAGACCATGGACCTGGCCAACTGACCCTTGCCGGGCGGGGATTCCAACAGGCCTTGCAGGTCTCGGGATCAACGAGGATTCCAGCGGCTGCCAAGTCCCCTATCGCCCCCCCTGCGTGTCCGCAACGCGTGGCTGACGGACGAATGGAACTGAGTCGCTCTGACTTCGTCCCCGATCCCTTGATCCCGAAAACCAAACCACGAGATTCACGAACCATCACGAAAGTCAGGGAGCTCCGAATCACGTCGGACTCACTCCTCCGACGAGTGCGACGCCCCCTAGGAATGTGTCTCCTTTCGTGCCTTTTCGTGCAGTTTCGTGGTTTCTCATTTTTCTCCCACGCTTGATGCGGAAGAACGGATTTCCGCTCGAATGATGGTTGACCGGAGTTTTGATCAACTCGTCAACCCATCGGCAGCCGCTCCGACGAGTCGGCGAAAGTGTCGCGAAACTGAAGAACATAAATTTTCGAATGGGACTAAACCTGCTGGCCCGAACGGGAATCAGTCATTTGCCTCCATGACCTCAGAGCCTTCCAGCGACATCGACGAATTCGTCCGCGAACTGACTCTCTGTCAAATGGACCTCTTTTACATGATCCGGGCGCTGACAGGCGATATCCACGCGGCTTCCGACATCCGACAAGTAGTCAACATCACACTCTGGCGGAAGCGATCCGACTTCACTCCCGGGACCAGTTTCAAGAACTGGGCATTTCAGGTGGCGCGGTTCCACGTGATGCACCACTTGCGGGCCCTGAGCCGATCAAAGACGGTCGCGTTCGATGACAAGCTCCTCGACCTTTTCACCGCCGAATTTCCAGCCGTGACGGACGAACTGCCGGATCGACATGCGGCCTTGAAGCATTGCCTTTCGAAGGTCACCGAAAAGGATGCCGAACTGCTCCGTCACCGCTACTGGACGGACCAATCCCTGGATGATCTGGCGATGAGGACCAATCGCAGCGTTGGCACCCTCAAGGCCCGCCTTAACCAACTCCGCTCGTCCTTGAAACGCTGCATCGAGGGCCAACTCCAATCGCCAGCTTCATGAATTTACAGAGCAAAACCGAACGGCGGATTCACGCGCTCCTCGACGGCTCGATCACCGAGGAAGACTGGAAGGAGCTGCACGAGACCCTCCTTGAGGACCCGAAAGCCCGCCAGCTTTACTACGATCTTCTGTGCACGGACCAGATGCTTCGCGACCTGTTTAGCGATGCCGGGGAGGTGACTCCGGAAACAGAATCCCAGGATGCGCCGATCGTCTTCGCTCCCACTTCGCCGTCGCAGCCCCGTTCCTGGAAATGGCCAGCCGTCGCCGCGGCGTTGATCCTTGGAGCGATCGGCCTCGTTTGGAGTTTCTCCCGAACTCCGGCACACTCACTTGTGGCGGCCCCTGGCTCCCATTTCTCCATCGACGGCGCCGCGTCTTACGCCTCCAGCCTGCATCCAGGGGAGAAGCTCGAGGTGGCGGACGGGGAGGTGACGGTCTTTCTCGTGTCAACCAGCCAGGTGAGCCTCAAGGGGCCATCTGGACTGACCCTCCTCGACAAGCATGGCAGGGCGGTTCTCCACCAGGGGCGAGCGGACTTCGACATCGCCTCAGCGGACTCCGGAATCGAGATCGGAGTGGGTGAAAGCAGGGTCGTCGTCCACCCGTTCATCAGCCGCTTCAGCCTGCGGATCGACGACCCGCAAACCTTTGAAGTTTCCGTGTCCAGCGGCGAGGTCCAGTTGGATCGGCGGGACGGCACCGCGCCGGTGACGCTTCATTCGAACGAAACGCTCAGGCTTGACGGCACCAAACCCCCGCTCCTGATGCGCCCGGGTACCCCAAATCCCCCAGGGTCTGTGATCTTTGATGACGATTTCAGTGAACCCGAGAGCACGCTGTTGAACGGAAAGCCCGCTGACGTCGGAGGGCCCTGGAAAGTCGTTTCTGAGCTCCTGCCCTCCGTCGCTGGAGGCGGCAAGCTGGACACGTCCCATGGATTCAAGAATCTCTCGGTCCAATTCTCCGGTAGCCAGCTCGGGCGGACAAAGCCCGTCACCGTCCTCACCTTTCAAACCCTGACTCCGGAGCGGATCTGGGACAAGCGGAAGCGGCTTGGTGGGATCGAACGAATCATCCTCAAGGCGGCGGACGGCGCCGCCCTTTGCGCAGTCGAGGCTGCGGCCATCGACGACCACCACTGGAGGATTCGCAATGCAATCACCGGCGAGCAATCCGCGGTCACTCCGGTGTCTGCGCTGGGGGAACAGAGCATCAAACTGCGATGCGATCCAGTGGCCGGGCAGATAACATTTTTTGCCAACGGCTATCAGATTGCCCGCTTGCCCTATCAATCCGACAAGGTTCCGTCCTCAATCGCCGTGGAAAACGAGGACGGAGGAGACCTGGCCTTTAGGCGGATCTCCGTGGAGCTGGTGGATCGATAGCCAGCGTCCGGTGGTGAGTGTGGGTGACGTTTCCGTCAACTGTCGGGAAAGTTGATGCTCGCACTAAACCTTTCTCGAGGTGCGGGAGTTATGAGGCGTGTGGGGATGCCTCCAAGTCCCTCGCAAAGGATATCTCGCCCCATCGCCCAGTCACATCTTCTTTCCCCTGATCGGGAATAACACCATCATCCCATGAAAAATCGTCGTCCACTCACCCCTGCTTCCCTCCTCCTTTCACTCGCGCTGCTCACGCCAACCGTTCACGGCGCCGTCTTCACATGGGACGCCGGCACCAACACTAACTGGGACACCACCACGGCCAACTGGACTGGTTCAGTGTGGGGAAATGCCGCCGCTGACCAGGCCATCTTCGGAACCGCCGGCGCGGGCACCGTCTCCCTGACCGCTGCAATCAATGCGAACGCGCTCACCCTCAACAGCACCGGCTACACCCTCTCTGGCGGCACCCTCACCCTTTCAGGTACCACTCCCGGGATCGCCGCCATCGCAGACGCCGCGATTTCCTCGATCCTTGCCGGAACCGCCGGATTGAACAAAACCGGTGCCGGCACCCTGACCCTTTCTGGAGCAAACACCTACACCGGCGCGACGCTGGTCAATGCCGGAGGCCTGACCCTCAACGGCGGCAGTTCTGGAAACGGCTCCCTGTCGATTGGCTCCACCACCGGCTCCCGCGGCACCGTGAATATCAGCGGGGGCACCTCCAGCTTCAATGGCGTCCTGGTCGGCACCGGCTCAGGCAGTGGCGGTGCCATCGTCGTCACAGGCGGCACCTTCAACTCCACGGCCTCCACCGGCTACCTGACGGTCGGCAGCGGCTCCAGCGCCAGCGCACTGGGATATGGCTCCCTCACCATCTCCAGCGGCACAGTGAACACCACCAACAGCGGCGGCATCCGCTTGGGGAACTGGGGCCTTGGAGTTCTTCATCAAACGGGCGGCACCCTGAACGTGGCCCGCTTCCTCGCACTCGGCCTCGCTGGCGGAAACACGAGTGCGGGCTTGGCCACCTTTACCGGTGGCACCTCCTCGATCAGCTCCTCTTACCGGGTCCTCGTTGGCGACGCCTCCAACGGTGTCGCCATCTTCAACCTCGGCACTGCAGCCGGTGGAACCCACGTGATGACCTCCGCCAACAGCTCGGGCTTCGTCATCGGCAACAGTGGGGGCTCCAACGGCACCGTCAACCTGAACAGCGGCACGCTGGTCCTCAGTGCCCCGATCAACCGTCCGACCGTTTCACCCGCAAGCACCGCCATACTCAACCTCAACGGCGGCACACTCCAGGCCGGAGCCTCTTCCGTTACCCTCATCAATGCCACCGTGAGCCCAACCGTTTACAATGGTGGTCTCACCGTGAAAAGCGGCAGTGGAACCGCCACCATCTCGGCCAACCTCACGGCCGCCACCGGCAACGGCATTTACATCGCAGGCGGCAATCTAACAGTCGCCAACGGGGGCAGTGGTTACCTCGGTGCTCCTCAAGTCACCGTGACGGGCGGCAGCGGCACTGGTGCCACCGCCATCGCCAATGTCTCCGGGGGCGTGATCACCGGCGTCACCCTCACCAACCCAGGTAAGGACTACCTCGCTGGCGACGTGCTGAGCTTTGCCTTCAACAGCGGCGCGCCGACGACCGCCGCCCCGACCTTCACTTACACCCTGACCGCAGGCGATCTGGCAGCCAACACCTCGGGTCTCATCACCAAGAACGACAGCGGCACCCTCATCCTCAGCGGCAACAACACCATCGCCGGAGCCACCGTGAATGGAGGAAATCTAACACTTGCTGGAACCAACAACTGGAGCGGCACCGCCACCGTCAACGCCGGCACCCTCCAGATTGGCAATGGCGGAACCAGTGGTTCGCTCAACGCCACCATCTCCAACAGCGGCAATGTCAGCTTCAACCGCTCCGACGACTTCACCCTCACCTCCACCATCACCGGATCCGGCAGCACCACCAAACTAGGAGCGAACACCCTGACCCTCGATTACTCATCTTCGGACACCTCCAAGCTATCCGATGACGGATCCCTGATCCTCAGCGGCGGCCGCCTCAACCTCTCAGGCGGCACTCACACGGAGATCGTCGCGGAAACCACCATCAACGGCATTGTTTCCATCACCCGCACTTCAGGCAGCGCCACCATCGCCCTCGGTTCCATCAATGTGGTGAGTGGTCAACTCGATCTTGGCGGCACCGGCATCGCCACCACCACCTCCGACAACGTCAACGGCATCCTTCCGGGGGTCAGCATTCTCGGCAGTCAGGCTGCAAATGATGGCAATGGCAATATCGTCATCTTCTCCAACTTCACCGACGTCCTTCGCCTCGGAGGAACCATTCCTTCGGGTGCCAGTCAGAATGTCCGGATCGTGAATGGAGGCACGTCCGACACCATCACTCTTGCTGCCGGCATCACCGACATCAACTCGCTGAACAACACGGCCACCGATGGTCCCGCAATCGTGACCATCGGCACAGGGAACCTCCTCCGCCTTGGTTCATCCGGCACCGTCGGCGCGGCCATCGGCACCGGAGGATTGACCCTCACCACCGGCACTCTCACTGCGGGTGGCGAGATCGACTTTCCCGGCCTGCTCGTGCTGGCCAACTCGTCCACCAGCCCGACGCTGATCGACTCCACCATTGCTAACAACGGAATCGGCAGCGTGAGCCTCAGCAAAAACGGAACCGGCAGCGTCACCCTCAGCGGACCCAATTCCTACACCGGAAGCACCCTCGTCAACACCGGCACGCTGACGATCCAGAACGCCACCGCTCTAGGCACAACAGCTGGCGGGACCACCATTTCCTCGGGAGCGACCCTGGAAATTCAGGGCGGCATCGTCGTCGGAGCCGAGCCTCTTTCCATCACAGGCACCGGGGTCGGCGGAAACGGCGTGGTCCGCAACCTCAGCGGAACCAACAGCTACGCCGGTGCGATCAACGTGACCGGATCCGCCCAACTTCAATCCGAAGCGGGCACCCTCACCCTCAGCGGAGCTTTTGCCAGCGGCACTGGCAAAACCATCACCAAAACCGGCCCCGGAACCCTCGCCTTGACTGCGAACGGACCGGGAGCCCTGCCCCAGTTCATCACGGTCAATCAAGGCAAGCTTCAGGTCGGAGGGAGTTCCTTCAACACCGACAAGATCGCCGGTGCCGGACTGATCACCATCAACTCGGGCGCCACCTTGGAAACCCTCACCTCTCATGCTTTCGGAGGAGACAACTTCACCTTCGGAGAGCAGATCGTCATCAACGGCGGCACCCTCACGGTGGGCGGTGCCCAATACGTGAACGCCGCAACCTTGAACGGAGCGACCATCAACGGCACCTCTGAAATCCGAGCCTCGTCCGCGAACGCCATCACGGTCACCGGCACCACGCAATCGACTATCTCATCAACCGTCAACATTGGTCAATCGGCGGGCGCTGTGGCCAACTTCACCGTGGCGGACGTCACCTCCTCTCCGGCCACCGACCTTCTGGTATCAGGACCCATCACCGGAGCTGCTGGCGGAGTGACCAAAGCCGGCCTCGGCACGCTAACCGTCACCGGAGCCAGCACCTACAGCGCACCGACGACGATCTCTGCGGGCATCCTTCAGGTCGGCAACGGCGGAGCCACCGGCAACCTCGGCTCCGGAAACGTGATCAACAACGCAGCCGTGGTCATCAATCGCGACGCCACCGCCAACCTGACGATTGGTGGCGTGATTTCCGGCACCGGAACAATTACCCAGACCGGCGTCGGCCGCACGATCCTCACCGGCACCAACACCTGGTCCGGCATCACCACCATTTCCGCTGGCACCCTGCAAATCGGCAATGGAGGGGCCACCGGCACCCTCGGTTCGAACGGCGTCGTGAACCATGGCGCGCTCGTCTTCAACCGCGATGCCACCACCAACCTCACCCTTTCCGCCGTCATCTCAGGCAGCGGCACTGTCACCCAGTCAGGAACAGGCACCACCCTCCTGAGCGGGGCAAACACCTACACCGGCAACACCAGCGTGAACTCAGGCACCCTCTCGCTGGGAAGCGCCTTCCTGGCCGATGGCTCCACGGTCAGCATTGCGGCTTCGGGAGCCACCCTTGACCTCAACTTCGACGCCACCGACACCGTGGACAAACTCTCGATCGGTGGCGTTCTTCAGGCCTCCGGAACCTGGGGGTCCCTGAGCTCCTCCGCGACCCACAAGGACGCCCGCATCACCGGCACCGGCATCCTCAATGTCACCACCGGCGGCGGCACCCCGTTCAGCCTATGGGCGGAATCGCTCAGTCTGCCGATCGGCCAGAACGGCAAGGTTGACAACCCGGATGGCGACGGCATCAACAACCTCGGAGAGTTCGCCTTCAATGGCAATCCGCTGTCCGGAGTCACCGATGGCAAGGTTTCCAACAGGATCGTCACCCTCGGAAGCGACAAGGTCCTGACCTTGACGATTCCAGTCCGCAGCTCAGCTCCAGCGTTCGCCGGCAGTCCGTCCATGACCACCATTGCGGACGGCATCGTTTATACGATCGAAGCCACCGTCGATCTGGAAAGCTTCACGACGACCGTGACGGAGGTCACCGGCGTGGAGGCAACTTCGATCCAATCGACCCTGCCCACTCTCGACAGCGGTTGGACCTACCACACTTTCCGTACTTCAATCCCGGTGAATGATGCATCAAAGCAATTCATTCGCGCCAAAGTGTCAGATGTGCCCTGAGGGGCAGCCCGGCAAACGGCAGTTGCCGTGATTCGCGACCGTCGGACTTCATCCGGAATTGTTCATCCCGAATCCTCTGATTCCGTTGCTCAGAGGAGCCAGGGATGTTAGAAACCGCGCAGGCCTTGCCCATGCCTGGTGGATAATCCCATGCACCTGCCGTGGATCGGTCGAACGCGGACCAGAACGATGAACCACGCACCATACCGCCGGATTGAGCTCTGGAGCTCGTTTGCCTGCTGCATCTCCATAGGTGGGACCATTGCTTGGCTCGCGATTGCCAGAGGATTGCCATTTCTCTGGTGGTTTGCAGTTCCCTTCCTGGTCCTGACTCCCTTCACCTTCTGGAAAGCAACACGACCGGATCGGTTCTTTGAGAAGGAACAGGCGGAACAGCAGGCATTCAACCAGAAGCATCCGATCTGGGCGGCTCTCCTTGCTTTGCTCACGATCACGGGAGCCCTTTGGACGCTATGGAAAATGTTCGCCAGCATCCTGTCGTTCCTGGCCGGTTAGCCGACCCAACAGATGGAGTCCGCATCGTCCAAACCACGTCGGCCTGAAGTTGACAGCCTCCAAAACACATCGGTTGGAACTCGGAACTCGGAACTCGGAACTCGGAACTCGGAACTCGGAACTCGGAACTCGGAACCG
>JAIXPW010000034.1 GCA_027485995.1 Verrucomicrobiaceae bacterium | reverse complement strand
GCACATCCTGCAAGCTGACGCTCCGGGATTCAAATCCGTCACATCGATTTCCAAACCTAAGCCTCTCATCAGGAAAGCATTCTAAACTCTCAAATTCGATTCAACCGGACACCCGTGAAATCCAGCATTAAAATTTCCAAACCCTTGAAAGCCTGCGGCAACGGGTAGATACCGGAATCGCTGTACAGCTATCCAAAAATTACCTCTATCAGAAGTAATGAAATAGAGTGACTGCGATGTAGATGTGATGAAACTAAACCGGATCTGCTGAGCATAGAGGCATGCCTCCACCCAACACGCCAGCAGCAAGCCCGGCACCGCCCATCGGAACCAGAACCGCTTCGTGCGGAAGAAGCGGATGTTCGGCTGCGGCTTGTCCTCCATGGGATGAGATTCCTATCGAAACAGGCGGAGTCCCGCAAGCACCCCGCGCTCGGGCGATGGAGGAAGATGGCACTTCCGATCTCCGCATGAACTTCCACTTGCCGCTGGAGGGGCGTCCCCTAGCTTGAGAGCCGTGATCCAACAATTCATCTCCCAGGCGACAGGCGATTCAGGCCGGGGCCGTGGACGCAAGATCCTCCGCATCATCGCCGGGGCCTTCATCGCGATCTTCGTCCTGATCGGCATCTCCTCCTCGTTCTACACCGTCAGCCCGGAGTCGGAGGCCGTGGTCCAGCGCTTCGGGAAATTCATGACCATCGAGCCACCGGGCCTTCATTTCAAGATCCCCTTCGGCGTGGACAGCGCGACCTTGGTGCCGATCCGCCGACAGTTGAAGCTGGAGTTCGGCTTTTCCAGCCCCGGAGCCACCAATCCCGACCAGAGCAGCGACGAACCCGAACTCGAGCGCGACATGGTCACCGGCGACCTCAACGCCGCGAATGTGGAATGGATCGTCCATTACATGATCTCCGACTCGCGCAAATACCTCTTCAGCGTGCGCGAGCCCGGCGCGACGATGCGTGACCTGACGGAAAGCGTGATGTGCGAGGTCATCGGCGACCGCACGGTGGACGAGGTGCTGACGATCGGTCGCACCGAGATCGAGGCCGAGTCCCTGGCGCGGCTTCAGAAGATCCTCGCCACGCTCGACATGGGCATTCGCGCCGACCAGATCCAGCTGAACAATGTCCATCCCCCCGTTCGCGTGCAGTCATCCTTCGACGATGTCAACCGCGCCCAGCAGGAGCGCGAGCAGATGATCAACGAGGCCAATGGCCAGTACAACCAGATCATCCCGAAAGCCAAGGGCCTGGCTGACCAGCGGATCTCCGGCGCGGAGGGCTACGCCGTCCAGCGCATCAACGAGGCCGAGGGAGACGTCGCCCGTTTCAAGGAACTCCTCGTCCAATACGACAAAGCCCCTGCCATCACCAAGCAGCGCCTTTACCTTGAGACCATGAACGAGGTCCTGCCCCAGCTCGGCAGCAAGGTGATCCTCGACGAGGACGCCAAGCAGTTCCTGCCGCTCATGAACCTCAATCCCGGCGCAGTCGTCGCTCCCGCCAAACGCTAACGCACGCCTTCCATGAAACAGTTCATCTTCCTGGCCGTCCCCGTCGCCGGATTCTTCGCCTTCATCCTCTTCGCCAGCAGCGCCTACACCGTCAGCCCCTCGGAGCAGGTCTTCATCACCGAGTTCGGAAAGCCCATCGGCAACCCGATCAATGCCGACCCAGCAGTCGATGAAGCTGGACTCCATTTCAAGAAGCCCTTCGTCCAAAGCGTCAACCGCATCGAGAAACGCGTCCTAGAATGGGATGGCCCGGCCACGGAAATGCCGACGCGCGACAAGCTCTACATCTCGGTGGACAACTTCGCCCGCTGGCGGATTTCGGATCCCAAGAAGTACTACGAGCAGCTCCGCGACGAACGCAGCGCGCTTTCCCGGCTCAACGACATCATCGGCAGTGAGACCCGCAACGTCATCGCCTCCCACGACCTCGTCGAAGTCATTCGCAGCCAGAAGGACCGCAAGCCGGTGCGCGATGAGAACCTCGCCGCCAGCAACAGCAACCTCGGGGTCCTGCCGCCGATCCAGTATGGGCGCAGTACGCTCGACGAACAGATCCTCAAGGCCTCCCAGCCGAAGGTCAGCCCCTGGGGCATCGAGCTGATCGATGTCCGCTTCAAGCGCATCAACTACAAGCCCGGCGTGATCGAAAAGATCCACTCGCGCATGGCCTCAGAGCGCCAGCAGATCGCCGACCGCTTTCGTTCGGAAGGCTCCGGCGAAGCCGCCAAGATCCTCGGTCGCAAGGAGCGCGACCTGCTTTCCATCCAGTCGGAGGCCTACCGCAAGGAGCAGGAGATCAAGGGCAAGGCCGACGCCCAGGCCACCGGAATCTACGCCAGCGCCTACAATTCCAGCCCCTCCGCCGCCGACTTCTACCAGTTCGTGAAAACCCTGGAGACCTACCAGAAGACCCTCTCCAAGGACACCACCGCCGTGTTCACGACCGACAGCGATCTTTTCCGCCTGCTCAAGCACATCGAGCCGGCGAAGGAAAAGGCCAGCGGGTCGCCCTGAAGAGACCCAGCGGCCATGCCGCCACGCTTCGGGAAAAAATCAGCCGCCTGTGGAACGTTGGCGAAGATTCTGCACGCTTTGTGCTTCCCTTGGTGGTTACGCCCTTTGAATCCCCCCGGAACAGGACAACGTTCAACACTTTGAAGCTTGCCTCCCGGCGGATGATTCCCATGGTCAAGTGTTGACCTCGGGCTCCCTCAGTGCATGGAGACGACAAGACCTTCTGATTCTTCCAATTTCCATCTCCACACGTCCGCTTGAATCTCAGTCCAGCCACCGTCCCGAACCCATGAACTCGAAATCACCAGCTCCTCCCTCGCTCTGGTCCCGCAGCTGTCCTGCGGCCCTGCGGCGCTCCTTCGTTCCTGCCCTCCTCGCAGTCACCGGCCTGTTCGCCTCCACTTCGGAGGTCGGGGCGCAGCAGTCGATCACCTCCAACTCGGCCGTCACCCAGGATTTCAGCAGCTTGGGCAGCAGCGGCACGGCGACTTTGCCCACAGGATTCAAGATCGGAACGGATTGGTCAACTGGCACAACGGCGACCACGCTCGCCTATGGAACCAGTGGTACAGGCATCGTGACTGGCACTTCCTCCGGCGGTGCCATCAACTGGGCGAATGGCGTCACAGCTTCATCGACTGATCGGGGTCTGGGATTCCTCTCCACTGGCTCCTACACATCTCCACGCAGCATCATCTACGCCTTCACCAACAACACCGGAAGTCCGGTAACGGCGCTCTCAATCTCGTGGAATTATGAGAAATATCGCTCCGGAACTCGGGCTATGGACTGGACCTTCTTCCACGGAGCCACCTCCACTGCTGCCACTGCTGAGACATCGGGAAATCAGTCTTATTCGTCGGATGCCAACAACACCGTCATTTCCAATCCACCCACCAGCACCTCCAAGTCGGTTTCGATCACCGGCCTGAGCATTGCCAATGGCACGACCTATTACCTTCGCTGGACCTACACAGGTGTCGGAGGCAACACCAACACCCAAGGCCTCGCGATCGATGATTTCTCGATCACCGCCACTGGAGCCACCGCCCCAGCCGCCCCCACCATCACCGGCATCACCCCAGGCGACCAGCTGCTCAGTGTGGCCTTCACCGCCGGCTCGAATGGCGGGTCGGCGATCACCAACTACAAGTACTCCACCGACGGCGGCACGAGCTTCACCGACGTCTCCCCGGCAGCCACCACCAGCCCGATCCTCATCACCGGCCTGACCAACGGCACCGCCTACAACGTGCAGATCAAGGCGGTCAATGCAATCGGCGACGGCACCGCCACCGCCAGCACCTCGGGCACCCCGCGCACGACTCCCTCAGCCCCGACGATCACCACCATCACCCCGGGCAATGAATTGCTCTCCGTGGCCTTCACTGCCGGAGCCGACGGTGGTTCCGCGATCACCAACTACAAGTACTCCATCGACAACGGCGCGAACTTCATCACCCGTTCGCCAGCCAGCACCGCCAGCCCGCTGGTGATTTCCGGCCTCACCAATGCCACCGCCTATGACGTGAAACTCCTCGCGATCAACGCCGCCGGAGATGGAGCCGCCAGCACCGCAGTCAGCGGCACGCCGGAAGCTCCCGTGACGCCGACCATCACCGCTTCCGGGTCGCTCGACGCCCTCACCACGACCTACGGCACGGCTTCCTCCAATGCCAGCTTCTCGGTTTCCGGCGCCGCGCTGAGCGCTGATCTGGTCGTCACGGCCCCCTCCGGATTCGCCGTTTCCACCAGCGCCTCCAGCGGTTTTGCCAGCTCGATCAACCTGACTCCGACCGCCAACGTGGTTCCCACCACCACCGTTTACGTCAGGCTCGCGGAAACCTCGGCCGTCGGCAGCTATTCGGGCAACGTCAGCCTCACCAGCACCGGAGCCGATCCGCAGTCGATCGCCACCACCAGCAGCTCGGTCACTCCAGCCGCCCTGACCGTCACCGGCCTGACGGCTGCCGCCAAGGAATACGATGGCACCACCACCGCCAGCGTCAGTGGCACTCCGGCCTTCAGTGGCTTGTTCAACGGTGACGACTTTTCCCCCACCGGCACGGTGACCTGGGAATTCACCACCAGGACCGCCGGCACCGCCAAGGCGCTGACCCGCACGGGGGATTACGCCGCCCCTTCCGCCAACTACACGGTCACCCAGCCCAGCCTCAGTGCCGACATCACGACGAAAGCCCTGACGGTCACTGACGCGCTGGTCACCACGCGAGCCTACAACGCCGGAACGGTCGCCGCGATCACCGGTGCCACCCTGAACGGGATCATCAGCCCGGATGTGGTCAGCCTGACCAACTCGACGACCGGCACCTTCGCCCAGGCCACCGTGGGAACGGGGATCAGCGTCACCACCACAATGGGACTCACCGGAGCGGACGCTGCCAACTACACCGTCACGCAGCCGACCCTGACCGGGGAAATCATCAAGGCCGACCAGACGATCACCTTCGCCGCGCTTCCCAACAAGTATGTCTCGGACGCCAGCTACTCGCTCACGGCAACGGCCAGCTCCGGTCTGCCTGTCAGCTTCTCCAGCCCCGACACCGGCGTGCTGACCATTGCCGACTCCACCGTCACTCTCGTCGGCATCGGCACGGCCACCATCACCGCCAGCCAGGCCGGTGACGGCAACTACAACGCCGCAACGTCGGTCGATCGCAGCCAGGTGGTAACGCCGACTCCCGCAGTGATTTACACCGAAGGGCTGAACAACTCCGCCAGCTTCGTCTCGCTCACGGGTGGTGCCTATTATAGCGGCAGCTCGGCCGCCGGGGATCGTCCGGCCTCGTCAAGCTTCGTGAACCTCGGCTCGCATTCCCGGGGCGTCAGCAGCGGAACGGCCGTGATCACTTCCAACACCCTCGACACCTCTGCCGGATCGGTGATGTCTTTGAGATTCAAGCTCGCTTCCTTCTCCGTCAATTCCAACGGCAACGGGGCAGACGCCGCAGACAATGTCAAAGTGGCGATCAGCACCGACAATGGAACCACCTGGAAGGAAACCCTCCAGATCAACGGCAACGGCAATGCCTGCTGGTCGTTCACCTCGGGAACAGGAACGGCCACCACGGCCTATGATGGCGACAACACCGCCGTCGTGATTGCTCCAACCGCAGGCGGACTAAGGACCACCGACGGCTACAGCACCGTGACCGTCACGAGTCTGCCACAGTCCGCCACCTTGAAGTACCGCATCACCGCGCTGAACGACAACGTCAACGAGCGCTGGCTGGTCGATACCATCGAGCTGATCGGCATCGTCCCGCAGGTCGCCGCCCCAGTTGGAACTCCAGCAGCCTTCACCACGACCTACGGCACGCCCTCGTCCCCCCAGACCTTCTCCGTCTCAGGATCTATGCTTCAGGGGAACCTAACCGCGACCGCACCGAGCGGATTCGAGGTCTCGGCCGATGGAACGACCTACGGTGCCACCGCAGACTTCGTGCCTTCCAGCGGCACCGCCAGTGGCACCCTATATGTCCGCCTCTCTGCCACAGCAGCCGCAGGCGACTACAACTCGGTCGTCATCCCCGTCACGAGCACCGGGGCAATCATTCCGCAGTCGATTGTCACCACGAGTTCCGGAAACACCGTATCTCCCGCCTCCCTGCCCAGCCTGACCTTCACCGATGGCGTGGTCACGGGCTCCGGTGGAGTCGCCAGCTTCTCCTACGCCTACGTCGGACGGAACGGAACGACCTACACCTCCGCCACCGCACCAACCGCCGCCGGATTCTACACGGTGACCGCCACCTCCACCGATCCGAACTACACTGGCAGCGCGAACAACGACTACTTCGTCACCGGACCGATCGCCGCAAATGACAGCGTGACCAAGCCCGCCAACAACTCGGCCACGCAGTACACCGTCGCCAGCCTGCTGGCCAACGACACGCGGATCGATGGCACAGGTGCCGTGGTTTCCACCGGCCTCTCCATCACCGCCGTGACCAGCGGTTCCGGAAACACGGCCACCCTAAGCGGCTCGGACGTGCTGTTCACGCCTTCCGCAGGTTCTCCGGAAACCTTCACTTACACCCTGAGCGACGGCACCAAGACGACGACCGGCACGGTGACGGTCACCGCCGCCGTCGCCCAGCAGGACATCAGCCTGAAGCTGACCGCGATCGGAACCCCGGTCTTCGCCGCTGGAAACACCACGGTCACCCACGGATTCCTCGGAGAGGCCAACCAGAGCTGCGTGATCCAATACAGCACGGACCTTCAGACCTGGATCAGCGCCGGCACCTTCACCGCCGACGGCTCCGGAGTCATCAGCGCTGAGTTCACCGCCAGCGGCGACCAGACCACCGCCTGGAAGAAGATGTTCTTCCGCGCCAGCCAGCCGCCGAACTGAGTTCGCGGGAACTGATTCAGTTTTGGCATACAAACGGCCCTGATCTTGCGGATCAGGGCCGTTTTGATGTTCCGCATGAAGAGCGGAACAAGAGGAATGGGAACGGGGCCATTCGACGCCTGTGCCCTGGATCGGAGCGAGAACCACCAAAGCTCCAATCCAGGGCGTCTCAGCGCGATGTCCACACACCCGGAAATCTTGATCAGGCGGAGAGCGGCAGGCCGAAGCGGGCGGCGTTGATCTCCAGAAGATGGTCGGCCCAGGAGCCATGTCGGCCGATCACCTCGAGCGCCGCGCGCCCTTTCTCCACCGGCACCAGGGGATCGAAGGTCCGCACAAACGACGCGGCACTGGCCGCTCCGGTCGCGGCCCCCGCCTCCCGGTCATGGGCATTGCCCACCAGCGACAGACTTTCCTCCAGGGAAATCGAGAGGGCCTCAAGATCCTCCGGCGAGGTCAGGGCGGCCGCCAGAATGTCATGCGAAGCCCTGGCCGCCGCTGCGAGGGCGGCGTCGAGGGAATGGACCGCCGACTGTTCGTTGAAAATGAAACCGCCGGAAGGATTGAGCACCGCATGGACCGCGTCGTGGATGGCAAGCAGCCGGATCGACTCCAGGCGACCCGACACGGCCCTGTCGCGTCCTGGACGGTTGAGGAAGCGGCTGGAGATGTGGTCCCAGGCCAGGATCATCGAGTCGAGCGAGGGATTGAGGATGTCAAAGGCAAGGAGGGTGACGAGGCGGGAGAACTGGGGAGTGGGAAGTTTCATGGAAATGAATGGAAAGTGGATGAGTGGGAGCCCGGAAAAGGTCGGGCGGTAGACATGGGCAAGAACCTTCCGCCGGGTGAACCATGGCCAACTCGACCACGGCTGGGATTGATCCAAGGGCGGCCCGGAAGCAGGGCCGTGATCCCGGAGCAACGAATCAGCTCCGACAACAACACAGGCCACCGAGCCCGTGAATCGGGCTGGCAGGCGGCATCAGGTGGGTCGGAGCGTTCACTGGGACTAGAGGTAGGATCGGATTGGAGACTCTGGAGCTGAGAGGCTGCAGACCCACTCGCGATCAACTGAGCGACGGAATATCTTCGGATCCAGGACCCGTCAACCGAAAAAATACCATTTTACCCAATTTACTAATGTTTGTCCTCTTGAAGGCCGGAATTGGGTCCCGGAGTCAGCTCAAAGTCCTCAAAACCTCGCGACAGTCAGCCAGTTCGCCAACCACATCGGACTCATTCATCAGGTGAGCGCGGAAATGATCACCCCGACTTCTTCTTTCGTGCTTTCCGTGACTTTCGTGGTTTCTGATTCCCTCCGAAGCCTGAAACCTTGGAGCACCGCTCAGCGGTTGATGATGCGGGTGAGCGAACCCTTTTCCGGATGGCTGACGAGGATCGCGATGCGTCGGATGGTCGAAGGATCGATGGCCGTGTGTGAGAGGTAGTCGAACTTGCCGCGCAGGTCGGTGTAGCCGTCCTTGTGGAAGTTGACGGTGCCATCGCGGGACTCGGCATAGACCTTGAGGTAGGTGCCGGGAAGCGGAACCTTGGCGGCGGGGTCGATGATCTGGATGCTGCGATCCGCGGGGTTGATGCGGGTTTCCAACTGCTGTGAGTCGAGGATCTTGAGGCTCTTGGTGTCCTCGGATTCAGCCGCGATGAGGATGTTGCCCTGGCGGAAATTCGGCGGCAGCGGGTAGGTGGTGGAGGCGCTGCCCTTCTCGAAGGGAACATCGACCACAAGGTTCGGCGCGATGGGTGGGAGGGCCGATCCGGCACCTTGCTTCAGGAAGGGATCCTTCGAGAACAGGACTTCGAGATCGATCTGATAGAGACGGATCTTCGCGGAGCTGAGATTGGCGTGGCGGAGGGTGATGGCGGCATCGGTCCCCTCGCGCTGGATCTCAAGGGAGGGCTTGGTGTTCTCCTTCTCGGCGGGGACGGCGGCGAGAGGCTGGGCGATCTCGTCGGCTTGGGCGGAAACGGCCTCAAAGCGGTCGCGCCAGGTGCCGGGCGGGAGTTTGGCGAGATAGGGCGTGGCGATGGCCTTTGCCTCGGCAGGTTTGCCCTGATGGAAAAGGGCGACGGTGTGGAGATAATCATACTGAAGCGGATCTGTTAGATCGGCACGCTTGATCTCCGCGAAGCGCTCCAGCGCCTCGCCGGTGCGGTCCTGGAGGAAGAGGAAATAGGCAAGCGTGAGCTGGTCGGCGGAAGTGAGCGAGGGCTTCCAGATCAGGGTGTCGAGGAAGGCGAGATAATGGGCGTGGGCCTCTTCGTGGGAGAGCCGTGGGTTCTCGCCGAAGGGATGGGAGCGCGGGTTCACCAGCGGATCGAACTCCATGGTCTGCCAGCCGTGATGGACGGCGGGAGTGATGGAGATGAGCTTCGAGGAAAACCACTGGCCGAGATTCTTTCTGAGTGCGGTGTTCTCGATGAAATCCGGAAGCGTGGCCGGATCGTCGTGGAGAACCGAGTAGGAGAAAATGGACGTCGGGTTGCACAGCCGCTTGCGGAGGATCCCGGTCGCCTTGAGGAAGAAGTCGCGATCCCTGAGCCGCCAGAGGATGTCGCCCAACTTGACTGTGGCGAGATCGGCCGTGGAGAGTTGGTTCAGCACCGCATCATCCGTGCCGTCGCGGGCGATGACGGACCACGAAGCGGAATCCTCCGGAGCGGGGTCGGCACTGACGCGGAGGGTGCGCGGCGCGGCATGGGCGAGGACGGTATCGTTTTCCGAGACGTGGAAGGGATAGGCCGCGTAGTCGCCCGGGGCCGGGAAATAGAAGGCGAGCTGGAGCTGGACGACGCCATAGGGGGCAAGCTGGTGCGAGGTCGACAGCGTCTCCGGAGCGTGCATGTCCTCTGCGGAGGGAATGGGAGGTAGAACTCCAAATTCCGTGGTGGGCACTTGATTGCGGTTGGTGGCCAGGGGGATGGCTCCCGCCGGGATCTGGGCGAGGGTCTCGATGCGGCGCTCGGTGCCGGTGGGATTGGTGATGACGAGCGAGAGGCCATAAGGCACCCCCGTGCGGAAGCTGCCGGTGACGGTGTTCTCGATCCTGCGGCCCTGGGCATCGGTGAGGAAAGGCTCGCCGAGCGGATGGTAGGACTGGCGGAGCAGCAATGGGGAATCGGCCGCGAGCTTCTCGGTGCGACGCGTGTCCTTGTAGAACAGAAGCATCGGGGCGCGGGCCTTGACGCGCAGGGTGCTGTCCTCGACGGCGACCTCGGGTTTGTCGGCGGTGAAGGGCAGGTCGAGCAGGGCCAAGCACATCAGGGCATCGGCGGCGGAGTGGGTGCAGGCGTTGAAATGCGGCGAGGTGAAGCCGCCCTTGCCATCCCAGGCCGAAAGCTCCAGCCAGAAGCGGTTCAGCGGAATGAGGGACTCATCGGTCTCTCCACGGTGTTTGTAGTAGTTGGCTTCCAGCCAGAGTCGGGTGCTATCAGGGAACAGGAGGGTGCGTCCTTCTTCCTCGAGGCTCTCCGACGCTGCGAAGGGATCGGACGCCGACTTTCTCATGGACGTCAGTTGTTCGACCTTATCCAACTCCGTGGGTGTGCCTGTGACGAGAAGCGTGCCATCGGCCGAAAGCGATGCGGAAGAACCCGGCGGAAAGGCAATTCCGGCAGCTTTGAGCAGTTCGGCAATCGGCCTGCGGGCTGTGAGTTTGGCAGCACCGTTGCCACTGCCGGATGCGAAGGGGTCCACTTCGCCACCTCCACCATCTCCCGCGAGGCTCGCGGCGAAGTCCGGCGGAACCTTGAAACTACGGGTGAAGATATCTTCAGCAGTCTCCGTCTGAGGGACGAGGCTGATGGCGAACTCATCCGTCTTGTAGCGGAGCTTGGTCGCATCACAGATGTACTTCAAAGCCACCGCCAGCGGCACGTTACGAAGACGGAGCCCCTTGATGCGCAAGGCACCGGGATCCGCTCTGCCGAGAGGATCATCGGCTGTGCCGGCCTTCGAGGGTCGGCGAATGACAATGTTGATGCCCTTGTTGGAGGGATCGGTGGTGGTGGTATCCAGCTCGACCGCCCGGAGACGAAGGAAGTCGATGGCTTCCTCGAGTGAGGTGTCCTCGAAGTTGATCTGCGGAATGATGATGTTGCGGAGCTTGGACGTGATGTAGGCTTGGCCGCGATCAACTTGATCTCCCTCTCCAGAAGCGGCGCTCAACCGATTCTGGAGACCGGCCTCAGGCTTCCTTTCGACAAGGCCGAGTGAGTCGTTGGGCGAAAGGTCCGCGCCTTTGAGGGTTTGGGAGAAGAGGATGGTCTCTGCTTCGGGGGATGGGGCGATGTGTTTCCAGCGGAAGTCCAACTCGCGGGAGATGTCCTTGCGGGAGGCCGGAATGGCCTGGGCAAGGAGGGCCTTCTCGGCGGCGTTGAGTTGTGAGAAGGCATAGGGGCGGAGATAAGGATTGAGGTCGCGCTTGAGGAGGTAGTCATCGATGAACTTCGGCTCCGGCTTCGCGGCGAGGAAGGGTTTCACATGGGCATCGAAGAAAATGGGGTCCTTGCGGGAAAGGAAGAGATGCAGCTCGTGGCAGTGGTGCTCGGCGAGCAGGACGAGCTTCTGCTTTTCATCGAGGGTGGGCCAGGTGGTGAGGAAGTTGAAGGTGCGGAGGCGGTCGTCGCCGGTGGTGGCGAGCAGGAACTGGTGGGCCTCACCGAGTGTGGTGAAGGCACGCCAATCGGCATCAAGGAGGTTCTCAATCTTCGCCTCGGCCCCGGCCCCGAGGGCGGCGGCGAAGCGGGTGGCGATGTGGTGCGCCTTCGGATCAAGCGGACGGGCGATGCGGCGGTCGCGCAGGGGAGTTTCCGAAGGAGGAAGCGGCAGATAGGTTTTGTCCGATGCCTCGGTGTCGGCGGCGATGATCTCGACGAACTGCGCGCCCAGGAAATTGGCAACAGGAACACTGAGGGTGCCATCGGCATCGGGTGTTAGATTGAATGAGACGGCGGCAGGAAATTGAAGGAAGTCGATGACGGCGGGATGACTGAAACTGGAGTCACGTCCTTGGCGTTTGTTCCCTGCCGTGGGTCGACTGGCCCCTCCGCTGCCCAGTCCCTGTCCGGTGGCTCCGTCTCCCTGGTCCCTGCCCTTCTGGTTCTCCTGATCGACGTCCTCCGGTGTCCAACGATTGAGAAGGAGGCCGGGGCGCGGGAGCATGGAGCCCGGGAAGGTCTTGGCGTTGCGGCGGTCCAGGATGTAGCGCATCTCGTCACTGAGGCGACGTTCGGTGAGGAATCTCGAGGGACGGATGGCCCGGGTGAGATCATCGGGTAAACCCAGCGCGAAGGGATAGGGCGCATCACCCGCATCCCAGCCTCTGATCTGATAGCGCTTCGCGATGAGGGTGACCCGGGTCTCCGGCGTGGCATCAGCGATCCGGACGGCGAGGGTTTCCCCTTCGACTTTCGCGGAGGCAATGGTCGGCGTGGCGGGTGCAGTGAGGGGAAGAATGCGGTCGGCGGTGACGAGGAGGTCGCCGCGCACGCTGTCCGCCGGGAGGACGGTGATGCGTGCCTGAATGACCGAATCCTGGAGAAGATCATAATCGCCGGGCGCGAGGCCGCTGATGACGATCTGCCCGTCCGTGAACTTGAGACGGGAATAGAGATCCTGGGTGACGATTCCCTCCTGGATCTCGGTGTCGATGACTTGTCGGAACTGAATGCGCGAGGGATCCGGCTTCTCCAATGGACGAAGCAAGGGAATGCGCAGCTCGCGGTCGGCCGGGATGTTGTAGCGGGAGGGAATGGCAAGTTCCCGGGCGGGAGGAATGTAGGAGGTGTCCTCGATGTCGGAAGAAGAGGCTGTTAGAGAGGCGATGCCTTCGAGTTTCCCGAGTTCGATCGTGCCGGAGGCATCCGTGCGGAGATAAGTGGTGATCGGCTTCTGATATAGCTTGTGCCCGAGGTTCAGGGTGATGGGACGGTCGGGAAGAGGCTCGCCGTTCCGGCCGCGCAGGGAAAGTCGGTGGCCGGTGCTGGTCGGAGAGAAAAGCGCGGTGGCGATGCGGGAGGACTGGAGCGCGCCATTGAGCTGATAGGTCTCAGTGGCGGTGAGGGTTTTCTTTTCCCCGGTGGTGGGCAAGGTGACCGTGCCGGAGAGGGTGAGGGTCAGCGAGAGCAGATCGGCGGGAATGAGGATGGGGATGTCGTTAGTGGCGGCGAGGGCAAGCGGATCGGCGAGGGTGCGCTCGGTGGTGACGCCGCCAAGGAGTCGCGCCTTGAGGACGAGCGTCGGATTCTCCAGATTTTCGAGTGGAGCCGGCTGGCCGTGATTGGTGAGACGGGTGCGGAGATGAAGCGTGGTCTTGAGATCGGCAAGGAGCTGCTCGCGGTCGAGGAGGAAGGCGCTTTCGAGTTCAAACGAATCGCCTCGGTCCTCGAGAGCGATGTTCGTAACCAGGTTTCCAGCCGTGAGGGTGCCTTCCGTGACAGGTTGGTTCGGGGCATTCGGGACGGTGAGCGAGCCCTCCTTGGAGGTGAAGGTCTCGTCGCCGAGGGTGAGGGTGAAATCGGCGACCGGATTTGCTTTCTCATTGAAAAGCCGGACGATCTGTCCGGCGGGCGTGCGGCTGAGATAAGGGGTGAGGTTGCCCTTTCGAATCAGGGCGCGGGCGGAGATGCGATCCGAGACGAACTCGACGATCCAGGTGCCGGCTCCGGAGAGTTCGGGGAGGTCGAGGGTTTCCCGATGAAGGACCAGGGGCGCCTGCGGGAACGTGACGCTGCGGATGTGATGCGGGACGAGGCCGTCGAGCTCGAGCAAGGTCCCTGCGGAGTCACCCTCCTTCGCGTCGATCGCAAAGATGCGGATGAGGAGCGATGGGGTATTCTTGAGATCGAGCGGAAGCGAAACCTTCTCGTCCGCGCTGAAGATTTCATGAATCGAGGGCGCAAAGGAGATGCGGGTTTCCTCACGGAGGGACTTGTAGGTGTCAGGCGTCAATGCGGCGGCCCAGAGAGCTGGATCGGCGCCGGCGAGGAGGCGGGCCTGCGCGTGCAGGACGGCGAGGCGCTTTTCCTGAATGAAGGGAATGAATGGCTTCTGCGCGGTGTCGGAGTCCTTCAGGAAATGAAAGAGATAGGACTCGATGAGCGGAGAGTCATCGCCGGGCACGTTGTCGGGACAGAGGGTGATTTTCGAGGAATCGCGGTCCGGAGCGGGATAGTGGTCCGACTCCTTGGTCGGGACGATGATCGGATGCGATTGACGAGGCAGGGCGAGATAGGCGAGCAGGTCGTCGAGGGGATGATTGCCGATGATTTCCTGCAATCGGAGGTGCTGGTAGAGGATGTGGGCCTTGAGGCTGTTCTGCGTGGACGGAAGGGTGAGGACGTGGTCCTTGCAGGCGGCCAGAAAGGCGGCGTGTGCCTCCGGGTGGCGATCCAGTTGAGCCGGGTAGGCAGGGGTCAGTTTTGTTAGATAGGCCTTGTTGAATGCGGTGTTGGAAAGCGGGGCCGGGGTGGATTTTTTCAGCTCATCGAGCTGGGAAAGCGAGAGACTGGAGTAGTCGATCCTGTCGGCATCGATGGGCGGCTTGAGGGCGAGGGCCTTGCCGAGAAGTTCGGTGAAGCGCGGGTGATGGGTGCACCCTGCGTGCTCCGCGAACCAGCGGATGCGCTCGGGGGAGAAGGTCGGGAGCGAGTCGAGTTCAGTGAAGAGGAGTGCGGGCGAGTAGAAGATATAGGGCTCTCGGGGGTTCGCTTGCTCGTTGATCTTCTGGAAGGCTGCGGGGGAAATCAGCGCGGGATCGAGGACGGTCGGGAGCGCCTTGTTGGCGGCGGCGGAGTCCGGCTTGGTGGCGTCGAACTTCAGATCGAGCACTCGGCTGAGCTCGGTGAGTGCGGCCTTGGGGTCCTTGTCGTAGGCGAGGAGGATGCGGCGGTTCTCCAAGGTGGCGAGGCCGGAGTCCGGAATGGGATTCTTCGATGTCTTCGAAGCCGCTTTCCACGCAGTGATGGTGTCGGCGTATTCCTTTTCGCGGCCGTTGAGTTGGTGATCGAGGGCGGTGAAGAAGAAGTGGTCGCGGGTTCCGGGCGTGAGGGTGGCGATCGCTGCTGTGCGCGTGGCGGGATCAGCAAAGCCTTCGCGGAATAGATCCGGGTTCGCGCGCAGGGAAAACGTGGCGAACAAAAGGATGAGCAGGATTCTCATGGTTGGCATCCTAGCCGACATCTCCCGGGGGAAAAGGAAGGAATGGAAATGGAGGATCTCAACTTCATTGGAGGGGCGTGGGTGGCCCGCCCGCAGCAGACCTTCTTCACGGGCGGACTGCCCGTGACACACTTCCACAACCCTCACCCGCCGCTCGAAACCTACGAGAGCAGTAGTAGTTCGGCGCGGATTCCAAGACGATGATGGCAACAGGGCGCAATCCCCTGCTCAGCCCGGTTCCTCGTCGATCTCCGGGGCCTTCGGCAGCTTGTCCACTTCCTGAAGCAGGTTGATGACCCCCACCCCGCGCTCGGCGGAGCTGTCGTAGCGGAAGCTGAGCACCGGCGTGGATTTCAGGACGATCCGCTTCATGATCTTGGATTGGATCGCGCCGTGGTCGTGGTTGAGCTTCTCAATCACCCCCGCCGCGCTGCCACCGAGAACGCTGATCCAGACCTTGGCCTCCTTCAGGTCCTGGGTGGTCTCGATGTCGTTCACGGTCACGAGCTTGCCATGCCACTCATAATCCTTCTGCACCACCGCGCTGATTTCGCGGCGGAGCAGTTCATTCACACGGTCAAGGCGCTTGGACATCGGGAAAAGTTTTCAGTGTTCAGTTTGAGGTTTTCAGTGAAGAGAAATTCAAGCGTCCAGCTCTACCTGAACACTTGAACCTGAAAACTAGAACCTTCTTCAAAGCGTCTGCGGGATCTTTTCGAGGGTGTAGCACTCGATGATGTCGCCTTCCTGGTAGTCGCTGAAATCGCCGAGGCGGATGCCGCATTCGTACCCGATCTTGACCTCCTCGACCTCGTCCTGGAAGCGGCGGAGGGTGGACATCTTGCCATCGAACACCGGGATCTTGCCGCGCATGACGCGGGCGTGCGCCTTGCGGTGGACACGGCCGTCGGTGACGTAGGAGCCTGCGGACTTGCCCTTGGAAAGCTTGAACACCTTGCGGACCTCGGCGTGACCGATGATCTTCTCACGGGTGAGCGGATCGAGCAGACCGAGCATGGCATCGCGCACCTGATCGATGAGTTCGTAAACGATCGAATAGAGCTTGATCTGAACGTCCTCGGACTTGGCGGCCTTCACGGCCTTGGTCTCGACTTTCACGTTGAAGCCCAGCACGATGGCATCGGTGGAAGCCGCATACTGGATGTCGGACTCGCTGATCGGACCGGCTCCGGCGGTGATGAAGAGGCATTCGACCTTCTTCGACTCGATCGCAAGGACGGCCTTCTTGATCGCCTCGACCGAGCCCTGGACGTCGCATTTGAGGATCAGCTTGAGCTGGGCCTTGCCCGCGCCTTCGTGGACCATCGTGAAGAGGTCCTCCATGCGGGTGCGGTGCTGCGGGACGAGACGGGCGAGACGCTGTTCCTCCTGGCGTTCGGCGGAGAGGGACTTGGCCTCGCGCTCGCTCTTCATCTCGGTGAGATGGTCGCCCACGTTTGGAAGTTCGTCGAAGCCGATGACTTCCACCGGCATGCCCGGAGGTGCGGCTTTCACGGCTTCGCCACGGTCATTGAGCATGCCACGGACCTTGCCGGCAAATGGGCCGCAGATGAAGGGTGAGCCGATCTTGAGGGTGCCGGACTCGACGATGACGGTGGCGGTGACGCCACGGCCCTGGACGATGCGGGCCTCGATCACCGCAGCGCGAGCGGTGCCCTTGGGGTTTGACTTCAGCTCGAGCACCTCGGCCTGAAGGGCCATGAGTTCGAGCAGGTCATCGATGCCCATTCCGGTAAGCGCGGAGACTTCCGCGAATTCGGTATCTCCACCGAAGTCCGTGGTCTGGAGCCCCTGCTCGGCGAGCTGGGTCTTCACCCGCATCGGATTGGCGGCGGGCAGGTCACACTTGTTGATGGCGACGATGATGGTCTTTTTCGAGGCCTTGGCGTGCTTGATCGCTTCCAGGGTCTGGGGCATCAGGCCGTCATCGGCGGCGACGACGAGCACCACGATGTCCGTGATGTCGGCACCACGGGCGCGCATGTCGGAGAAAATCGCGTGACCCGGCGTGTCGAGGAAGGTGATCAGGTGCTTGTTGTGCTCCACCTGATAGGCCCCGATGTGCTGGGTGATGCCACCGGCTTCCCCGGCGGCGATCTTTGAGTTGCGGAGCTTGTCGAGCAGGGTGGTCTTGCCGTGATCGACATGGCCCATGATCGTGATGATCGGCGGGCGGACCTTGAGCTGGTCTTCCGGCTCCTCCTTGACGACTTCCGGCTCCTTGATGACTTCCTCGACCTTGTGGACACCGCCGCCCTTTTCGCGCTTTTCGCGGGCAAAGCGGAAGCCGTGAACCTCGCAGACCTTGGCGGCGACTTCGGGCTCGATCGGCTGGTTCTGGTTGACGAAAACCGAGAGCTTGATGAGGTCCGCCATCACCTGGAACGGCTTGAGGCCGAGGCGGGTGGCGAGTTCGGTGAGAAGGATCGGGGGCTTGATGATGACGAGCTTCGGATCATCGGGATCCTCGACGATCTCTTCCACCACGGGGGCAACCGGCGGCGGCGGGGCCGCAGCAGCGGCGGCGGCGGCCACAACCTTGGCTTCGACCGCGATCTCCTCGTCGCGCAGCTTCGAGATCGTCGGCAGGACCGACTTCCCGGGCTGGGCGGTCTTGCGGACCTTCGGCTTCTTCTCCTCGGCGAAAAGGTCCAGAGCTTCCCGTTTGGCATCATCCACCGTTTTCACCGTCGAGGCCTCGACGCGCTGGCGTTCGCGGCGCGATGGCTTCTTTTTGTCCTCAATCAAATCGAGAACCTTCGGCTTTTCGGGAGTCTTGTCGCTGTCTTTGGGCATCAAACGTTGCTACTGGTTGCGAGGGAATAAATGCGGGGATGAAAATCAAACGTCGGATGCGACCAGGGCGCGAGCCTTTTCGAGGATCGTTTCCGCCTCATCGTCGGTGATCCCGAGGGCACCGGCAATGTAGTCTGCGGGCATGTCCACGACAAGCTCGGCGGAGGCACCGCCGGCGAAGGTGAGTTTTTCCGCAAGCGCGTCGGTCAGGCCGAGTTGTTCGCCAAGCGTGTGGGCGGCTCCGCCGATCTTGGCCTTGAGCTGCTCTTCCTTCGACTCGTCCTTGCGGACCTGCACGTCCCAGCCCATCAGGCGGGAGGTGAGGCGGGCGTTCTGACCCTTGCGGCCGATGGCCTTGCTGAGATCGATTTCATCGACCGTGACATTCACCACCTTGGCGGGCTCATCGACCGTGATCGAGCGGATCTCGGCGGGCTTGAGGGCTTCCTTGACGAACTCACGCGGGTCTTCGCTCCAACGGATGATGTCCACCTTCTCGTTGTTGAGCTCGCGGACGATGTTCTTCACCCGCGCGCCACGGAGGCCGACGCAGGCCCCGACGGGATCGACCTTGGGGTCGTTGCTCCAGACGGCGATTTTGGTGCGGAAACCGGCCTCGCGGGCGACGCCGCGGATTTCCACGGTGCGGTCGGAAATTTCGTTCACCTCGGCTTCGAACAGGCGGCGCACGAAGTTGGGGTGGCTGCGGGAAAGGATGATCTCGGGTCCACGGCCTTCGTTCTCGACTGCCAGAACGTAGGCGCGGATGCGGTCGCCGATGTTGTACTCCTCGCCCTGCACGCGCTCGCGGTTCGGCATGATGCCCTCGAACTTGCCTAGGTCGATCATCACGTCATTGCGCTCGAAGCGGCGGACGGTTCCGGAAACGACATCCCCGGCGCGATCCTTGAACTCCTCATAGATCATCTCCTTCTCGGCCTGGCGGAGACGCTGCATCATCGTCTGCTTGGCGGTCTGAACCGCGATGCGCCCGAAGTCCTTCGGCGTGACGTTGAATTCCTGGATGTCACCCACCTCGGCGGAGGCGTTCTTTTTCGAGGCGGTGGAAAGCGGGACCTCGTTGAACTTGTCGCTGTAATCCTCATCCGCCACCACCGCGAGGCTGGCCCAGATCTTGGTTTCACCTTTCTTGGTATCAACGGCGGCGCGCAGGGTCTCGATGGCGTCAGCTCCGGGGACCATCTTCCGATAAGCGGAAATGAAGGCATATTCGAGGGCGGCAACGACCTTGTCCCGGTCGATGCCTTTTTCCTTCTCGTAGTAGTCGATGAGGGCGACGATGTCGTTGGTCATGGCGGGCGGTGGCTAAAATCGGCGCTTGAGAGATCCATAGACGCAAAAGAGTGGGTGATAGACCCACTCCCATCTTGCGCTAGAAGCTTGTGCGGCGCTCCGCGTATCCCGGAAATCCTTGACTTGCAAGTGGAATCTGGTCTTGGCGGGGAAGACCGATCCGCGTTCGCTGAAAGCACCCTGATCTCCATGAGCCCACCCCGAGCCATCCTCCTCGACGCCGCAGGCACCTTGATCGAGCCGGCGGAACCGGTTGCGGTGGTGTATGCCCGACACTTCGCAGACGCGGGATTCACCGTGGAGGAAAGCCAGATCCGCACGGCCTTCGGGAGGGTTTTCCTCGAACTGCCTCCACCGGCCTACCCGGCAAAGGGCTGCGGCGATCAGGCCGAGAGGACCTGGTGGCGTGGGGTGGTCAGGGCGACCGCCATTCAATGCAGCCTGCCTGAAGAAGTCGCAGGCTCGGCCGCGCTGTTCGACTCCCTCTTCGATCACTACGCGGTCGGTGCCGCCTGGCGGGTGTTTCCCGAGGTCGAATCCGTTTTGCGCAGCATGAGGGAGGATGAAGGATTCGAGCTTGCGGTGGTGTCGAATTTCGACAATCGGCTGCACCGGATTCTCATGGATCTAGGGCTGACCGACTGGTTCTGCCCGATCGTGACCTCGGCCGATGCCTGTTCGCGAAAACCGGATTCAGGAATCTTCCATCACGCGCTGGACCACCTGAACCTCTGGCCCTCGGAAGTCATTCACATCGGCGATTCCGCGACGGCGGATCTGGCGGGGGCCGAAAATGTGGGGATCCGTGCCTTCCTGCTGGATCGGCCCCGCGTCACCCTTTGCGATGCCTTGGAGTGGATCCAATCCGGAGCCCCGAGAAAATGATCTTGCAAAACCTGCCCCCGGCTCCTACTCCGGCGCCCGCCAGTCGCGGTTCATCCATGCGAGGATAGCTCAGTCGGTAGAGCAGTTGGCTTTTAACCAATTGGTCCTGGGTTCGAGTCCCAGTCCTCGCACTTTTATTGTAATGCCTTCATTGTATGCCGATTATGAGATTTGGCCCAGCGTTGAGACTGACCATTGTGCATGAAAGTGTGCATCCTGTTTGTTTTTGAATCATTTTGTCCATGGTTGTCCGGTGGTGTCACATGGCACATGGAGGGAGGGCCTCAAAGCGCTGAGTTGCCCACCTCCCCGCGCCCGTCCGCACACGGGATTGATCCCATCCGGTTTTGACGGTAGCATCCACCCCACGATGCCCCTCGATTGGAAAGCCCGCGTGATCCTGACGAAGTTCGAGGAGGGCTGCACCCAACGCGAGGCAGCGGCGGCCGCCGGCATGACCAAGCAGGGTTTCCAGAAGCGAGCCCGCGCTAACCCCGAGTTCGCCCAGGCGGTTGTTGAGGCCCGGGAGACCGGCAAGGCCGAGCGCACGTTTCGCCTGTGGCTCCGGCACCCTTTCCGAGGCATGCGCCCTCCCACCGGCAAAGGGAACGGCGGAAAACCCCGCTTCTCCTACGGTCGAAGGTGACGTCTTGAACTCGATCTAGCGTCAGTCGATGGACTCGCCGATGACGACCCTGATTTCACCGGAGTGGCTCGCATCCAAATCCAGCTTGTCCCCGTATTTCTTCGGCGCGAGCTTCGCGGCATACCATTTGCGGGCGTCAATCTGCAACCTGGCTTTGTGAGGATCGGTGCATGTATCGGCGATGTTCACGATCTCTTCAGCCAGGTGCTCCGCCTGCTCCTCACGCGCACGCGCGATACTTGTGCAGAAATTCGAATCGGTTGCCATCCAACCGAGCACCGTCCGACGTGCTGGCATCGTCTCGTCCTCACAAATTCTAACCAAGCTTTCACCCTCGCTCAGCCTCGCACAAATCACGGTCGCAAGTGCATCGCTGAATCTGCTCGGGCGTCCGCGCTTGGAGCCCTTCTTCTCTGACCCTTCGATTCCTAACATGCAGCGACTTATAGCGCCGTTTCGACAAAGTGTAAAGGTTATGACCAGAATCGCTCCTCCATTGGAGCAAGTTTGTTTCATTCAATTGGCTAGCCCCAACTCCAGTCCGGCTTCCCGCTGTTTCCGAGCGCATGAGAACCAGAAGCTCGACGGTCTGGGGGGCATGTGCAAAATCCTCCACTTCTGGGTGATCCGGCTTCCCTCGCTCCTGGCGTTAGTCTGAACTTGGGGGATGAGAAGTTGGAGGGAATCCACTCCCCGTCTAACCTGCTATCTGCCCTTTACTCTGCGATGAGCCACACACCTACCCAGCCCAACAACTCAGGCCTTCGGGACAACCATTCCCGTGGGAGTGCGGGAGATTTCTTGAAGGAGCACATCAGCGCTGGCAGCGAACTTTCCTTCGTCTCGGCCTATTTCACAGTCCACGCCTACGCGGCCCTCAAGGAGCCCTTGGAGGCGGCAGACCATCTCCGCTTTCTATTCGGCGATCCTTCGTCCGTGACCAATCTGGAGAAGGAAAAGAAGCAGGCCCGCCATTTCGTGCTCGGCAATGAGCGGCAGGAGCTGACCTTGGGGAATCAGCTAACCCAAAAGCAGGTCGCACGCGATTGCGCTGCATGGATTAGAGACAAGGTCGAAATTCGCTCAGTTTCCCGATCCGCTTTCCTTCACGGCAAGCTGTATCACATCCGGAATGGCGGGGTGGATAACGCCATCCTCGGCAGTTCGAATTTCACCGTCCCCGGCCTCGGCCTGAAATCCTTTGGAAACAACGTCGAATTGAACCTCATCGTCGATTCCAGGCGCGATCTCACGGATCTCCGCTCATGGTTCGATGAACTCTGGAATGACCAATCCATTACCAGCGATGTTCGCGAGAAGGTCCTCGCGGAGTTGGATCGCCTCCATTCCGATCATGCGCCGGAGTTCATCTACTACCTCACGCTCTTCCACCTCTTCCGCGATTACATCGATGGCGCGAAGGATCTCGACGACGCCCTCACTCGCACGGCGCTCCCTGACACCGAAATTTGGCAAACACTCTACTCCTTCCAGAAGGACGGAGCTAAAGCCGCGATCAATAAGATCCTCGCCACAAATGGCTGCATTCTCGCCGATAGCGTCGGCCTCGGCAAAACCTTCACCGCCCTCGCGGTCATCAAATACTTCGAACTTAAAAACGAGCGGGTCCTCGTTCTCTGCCCGAAAAAGCTCCGTCGGAACTGGACCGTCTATCGCTCAAATAGTTCGCTGAATCTCTTCGACAAGGACCGCTTCCGTTACGACGTGCTGTCCCATACCGACCTCTCGCGGGAAAGGGGTGATGTCGATGGCATCGACTTGGCCACCATCAATTGGGGAAATTACGACCTCATCGTCATCGACGAGTCCCACAACTTCCGAAACAACGCCATCCGCGAAGCCAAGGACCCCGACGAGTCCGTCCGCCGCACGCGTTACCAGCGGCTCATGGAGGACATCATCCAACAAGGCATCCGCACCAAGGTCCTGCTTCTCTCTGCCACGCCGGTCAACAACCAGCTCGCCGACCTCCGGAACCAGATTTCCTTCATCGCCGGCGGCGACGTGACCCGCAGTGAACTTGCCAACCAATCGTTTCAAGAGTCCCTCGGCATCGCCTCCGTCAAGGACACCACACGCATTGCCCAAAGCCACTTTACCACCTGGTCGAAGAAAAAACCGGAGGAGCGCACGACCAAGGATCTTCTCCAAACGATCGGCGGCGACTTCTTTAAGCTCCTCGACGGCCTCAGCATCGCCCGTTCGCGGTCGCAGATTGTCAATTATTACAAGAATGAGATGACGAAGCTGGGTGGTTTCCCAGATAGGCAGCCTCCGATTTCGATCCACCCGCCCATCGACCTCAGCAACAAGTTCCTCTCCTTCGAGGAGCTCAACGAGGAGATCGACGCTCTCAGCCTCGCACTCTATCACCCAACCAGCTATCTGCGAGACGACCTTCCAGCCGCAACCCGAGCCGCTTACGAAGACAAGATCCTCGGTGGATTCACCCAGCAGGGCCGGGAGCGCATTCTGGTCGCCATGATGAAGATCAACTTCCTCAAGCGTTTGGAAAGCTCGGTGGATTCATTCCGACTTACGCTCAAGCGCACCATCGAGAAGATCGACACTCTCGAAGCCAAGATCGAAAGATTCGAGATCCACGCCGACGAAAACGGTGATCTCGACTTCGATTCCGTTCTACCGGACCAGTTTGAAGATCCAGACATCGACCCGGACCTCGTCAAGGGATTCACCATCGGTGGTCGGCGCAAGCTGCACCTCGGTCACCTCAAGCGCGACGAATGGCTGAAAGCTGTCCGCCACGACAAGGCCCAGCTCCAATACCTCCTCGACAAGACCGAGAAGGTCACTCCAGAGCGGGACGCCAAGCTCGCCCAACTAAGGGAACTGGTTTCTCAAAAGGTCGCGAAACCCAACATCAACCGCAACGGCGGGTCCGTCCGGAAAATTCTCGTCTTCACGGCCTTTGCCGACACTGCCAAATACCTCCACGCTCAGATCAAGGACTGGGCACGAAACGACCTCGGCATCCATCTCGCCCGCGTCCTCGGCGATGGCGACAACGCCACCACCCTCGGCACTGCGGACTACGACGACATCCTCACCAACTTCTCACCCATAGCCAAACGCCGGACCGAACAGAAGAACCGCTTTCCAAATCAGGTGGAGGAAATCGACCTGCTCATCGCCACCGATTGCATTTCGGAAGGCCAGAATCTCCAGGACTGCGATTTCCTCATCAACTACGACATCCATTGGAACCCCGTCCGCATCATCCAGCGCTTCGGCCGGATCGACCGGATCGGCTCGCTCAATAATTCCGTCCAGCTCGTCAACTTCTGGCCCGTTGCAGACCTCGATAAATATCTCAACGTCAAACACCGCGTCGAGGCTCGCATGGCTCTTGCGGACCTTTCCGCTACACAAACGGACAATCTGTTGGAAGTCGATCAACTTGAAGACCTGATCGACGAGGATCTCAAGTTCAGAAACAAGCAACTCAAAGCGCTTCAGAACTCGGTCCTCGACCTCGAAGACCTCGACGATTCACCAAGCCTCACCAGCTTCTCGCTCGATGAGTTCCGCATCGAACTCCTCCAATTCCTCGACACCCGCCGCGCCGAAATGGAGGAAGCCCCGCTTGGCCTCTACGCCGTGGTACCGCCACCAGAGAAACACGCGCCGCCCATCCAACCCGGTGCCTTGTTCTGTCTTCGTCGTGCCTCCCAGGTGGACATGAAATCCAGCACCGGGGAAAAGCTTAACCCACTCGCCCCACACTTCCTCGTTTACATCCACGACGACGGTACGGTCCGCTTCTCCTTCGCCCAACCGAAGGAAACCCTCAATCTCCTCCGCGCCCTCGCCGCTGGAAAAACCAGCGCCTTCACCAAGCTCTGCGCCCATTTCGATTCCGTCACTAGCAACGGTGCGGACATGAACCACTACGCGGCCCTGGTTGGCAGTGCCCTGCGTACGATTGAAACCACCTTCCAGAAACGCGTGGCGGTCAATCTCCTTGGCAGCCGTGCGGCGCTCATACCCACCGCTGAAGAATCCGTCACCGCTGACCATGGCGATTGGGAACTCGTCACTTGGCTCGCCATCGTAAAACCTTCCTGATCCTCATGCCCGATCTCCGCCCTGCCATCCACTCCGCGCTCTCAGCCCTTGCCTCCGGCCCGCTCCGGGACGCGGCGAAAGGCCTGCTCAAAACCCTCGGCTACGAGAGCGACCGCACCCTCAACCTCGAAGACTCAAAGCCCCAAGCCTTCCTCGACCTCATCTCCTCCCAAGGTGGGGAAACCAAGTTCGACGAATCCAAGGCCCTTTTCTCTGATTGGAAATCCGCCGACATCCTTTTCCAGCTAAGTGACGCGGACATCTCCCGAGAGCGCAGCCTCTTCAAGGACACCACGGTTCTTCCGAGCCTACTCCAATCCTACCTTTTCTTCGCCATCGAGCTGAAAGGCAAGGACTACGCACGAGGCAAGCTCACTTCCATCGCCCGTCAGATCAACAGGGTATTCCCCATGCCCGTGATGGTCATACTCAAGCATGGCCAGTGCCTCTCTATCGCCGTCATCAACCGCCGCCGCAACAAGGTCAATGCCGAAAAGGACGTGCTGGAAAAGGTCACCCTCATCCGTGACATCTCGCTCACCGAACCCCATCGCGGCCACCTCGATATTCTTGCGTCCTTCGCAGTCGAAAACCTCATTCATCCCAAGAAGCTACCCATCACCGACTTCGACACCCTCCACGCTGCGTGGGAGCAAGTTTTCAACATCGAGCTACTTAACAGCCGTTTCTACAAGGAACTCTCCAACTGGTATTTTTGGGCGCTCGATCAGGTCGAGTTCCCTGCCGACTTGGAGCCTGACAAGGAGAAGCGTAACGCCACCGGCCTCATACGCCTGCTCACCCGCCTCATCTTCTGCTGGTTCCTCAAGGAAAAGGACGGCCTCATCCCCGAGAAACTCTTCCACCCCACCGACCTTTCTAAGATCCTCAAGGGGTTCGATCCCGAGAGCGAATCCAGCTCCACCTACTATCAGGCCATTCTCCAGAACCTCTTCTTTGCCACGCTCAACCAGCGCATGGGCAAGGACGGCAAAGGAAACCCCTACCGCATTTTCGCCACCGACGAAGGCTTCCAGAAAAATCGCGCCACCTACGACATCAACAATCTCTACCGATACGAGAAACTCTTCACCGCCTCCCAGGAGGAAGCCCTCACCCACTTCGCCGACATCCCCTTCCTCAATGGCGGCCTCTTCGAGTGTCTCGACCGCACCGAGGACGGCACCGACAAAAAGCGCTACCTCGACGGGTTCTCCCGCAACGCCAAAAAGCGCCCCCACGTCCCCGACCGCCTTTTCTTCGACAGCGGGGAAACCGCCGACCTCTCCACCGCCTACGGCGACACCAAGCGCAAAGCCGAAAAAGTCACCGGCCTCATCACCATCCTGAACCGGTATAAGTTCACCATCGTCGAGAACACCCCCATCGATCAGGAAATCGCCCTTGATCCCGAACTCCTCGGCAAAGTCTTCGAAAACCTCCTCGCCTCCTACAACGAGGAAACCAAGACCACCGCCCGCAAGCAGACCGGCTCCTTCTACACGCCGCGCCCCATCGTGGACTACATGGTGGACGAGTCCCTCAAGGCCCACCTCACCCTCGCCCTCGTGGAGACGGCACGCATGAAAGAACCCGATGCCCGCGCCGGCCTCGACCTCCTCTTCGCCTACACCGAGAAAGAGCACGCCTTCAACCCCACCGAAGTCGCCACCCTAATCGTCGCCATCGACGCACTGAAGATCCTCGACCCCGCCTGCGGCTCAGGGGCCTTCCCAATGGGCGTCCTCCACAAGCTCGTTTATATCCTTGGCAAGCTCGACCCCGACAACGATCGCTGGAAGCAGACCCAGCTCGCCAAGCTCGACTCCGCCCCCATGCGCGAGGAACTCGAACGTGCCTTTGCCGACAACAACGACGACTACGGCCGCAAGCTCTACCTCATCGAAAACTGCCTCTATGGCGTGGACATCCAGCCCATCGCCATCCAGATCACCAAGCTCCGCTTCTTCATCTCCCTCGTCTGTGACCAGAAGACCAACCGTAACAAAAAGGACAACCACGGCATCCGCCCCCTGCCCAATCTGGAAACCAAGTTCGTCGCCGCCGACACCCTCATAGGCCTGCCGGAGCTTGATCAAATGGAGTTGGTCGACCCGCGCGTTTACAAAATCGAAGCCGACATCGAAACCCTCTACCACAACCATTTCTCCGAGCAGCGGCGAGACAGAAAGCTGGCGAACCAACGCAAAGTAAAAGCCCTCCGAAAGGAGATGGCGGATGTTCTGGCCCAGAGTCTCATGTCTCGCAAAAAATCCGCACACATCGCAGAATGGGATCCATTTGATCCGCAATCCTCTGCCGACTTCTTCGATCCACACTGGATGTTCGGAAAATCACTCGCGGAAGGCTTCGATATTGTAATCGGCAATCCACCCTATGGGGCTGTTCTTACCGAGTTGGCAAAGGCAGCAGTCGGCAGGGCTTACAAACACCAAGATTACCAACTCGATACCTATTTGTTGTTTGTTGAGCGAGGCATCCAGTTGCTTCGGAGGACCGGCATTCAATCGTTCATCGTCCCGAACACTTGGCTGCCTTCTCTGATGCTAAAATCCATAAGGAAGTTTGTGGTTGGCTCAACCACATTGGTCAGCTTGGCCGATATTCGAACCGCAGTATTCGCCGCTGTGGTTGACACGACAATTCTGACCCATCGAAACCTCAGTTCCTCCGACAATATTTTCCCCATCTACGCATACACAGACGCTGGATTCGAACTGCTGTATCTGCAGAAGCAAAGTGAATGGAATCTCAGGCCGGGTGAGCCAATCAGTGTCGCGCTCACGCCGAGTCTCACGAAAATAGCCGCTCAAATTTCCGGCAGTTCCACCCTCGGGGATCTCTTCGTAGTCACCCAAGGCTCCAAGCTCTATCAAACAGGGAAAGGTGTGCCGCCGCAAAATCGCGAATGCGTCGATCTGAAACCCTTTACCTCGGACCATGAGAAACCCGGATTTCGACCCCTGCTTCGGGGAAAGCATGTCGTTCCTTTTCAAATTAAATGGGATAGAGACCTTTGGGTAAAGTATGGAACCTGGCTGGCCGAGCCGAGAGAGTCCGCTGGATTTGATGAACCCGAGAAAATTGTAATCAGGCAAACTGGAGACACTCTGATTGCAGCGCTGGACACCCAGAAATTTGTCACCATGGACAATCTTTACACCATCCGCCGGCGAACGGGCTCCCATACGTTGCCATGCTTGCTCGCGCTTCTGAACTCATCCGTTCTTCGGTGGTATTACCGGAAGGTAGTAAACCCAGAGGTGGGTGAGGCTCTGGCACAGGTGAAAAAAGGACATCTCGTGCGACTCCCTATGCCCGAGTTGTCGGACGCTTCATCAAAGTTGATCGGGAGTCTTACGAACCTCATCCAGTTTGCCAAATCCGATGCCGGAGCCAGCCCCGGAGCCGCCGCCTTCCTCGAAGACCTCATCGACGCCTGCGTGATGGAGTGTTACTTCCGCGACCACATGGCGGAGCGCGACCTGCTATTCCATGACACCGTGGCCCTGCACCTCGACGCCTACAATTCCGACGCCAGCGAAGCTCAGCAGCGCTACTTTCTTACCCATCTGCACGCCACGCTGAACGCCCCGAGCCATTCAGTGCGCAACCGCTTGCTCCGCCTTTCCGCCGACAGCCCCGACCTCCTCGCCATCATCAAACAGGAGGGCCGCGTATGAAGGCCCGCCTACAGAAGATCCAAATAACGAACTTCAAGGCATTTCGAGAGTTCACCCTCGACCTCGAAGGCCGCCACCTCCTCGTTTACGGCGACAACGGAGCTGGCAAATCCTCACTCTACTGGGCACTCTATACCTTCCTCCAAAGCGCACGGAAGCTGAAGAATTCCATTGCCAAATACTTCGATCCCGGAGGGCCTGAAAATCTCCTTAACATCCACGAACAGGCGAGCCCTTTGCCAAAGCCCGGACAGATCGCCATGACACTTCGCGATGTTGCCACGAAGACTGACACCACCTACAGAATTGGCCGAGATTCAAATGGTGAAACCGTCCACGGAACGCACCATCAACCGGCCATCCTCAAAGGAGATCTCGCCAGCGATTTCATCACCTATCGGTTCTTCTTCGGCTTTACGGCTTTTCGGAACTCGGAGAGGTTCAACCTGTGGCCACTCTTTGAGAAGGAGATTTTGCCGTTTTGTGTTTCCACCGGTGGCAACGTGCCCTTGGACTGCTGGAATGCCATCAAGAATGGCGACCCGAACCCTTACGGCAGCCGTGGTCCTGGCGGAACGTACAATTACGACCTATTCAAGCGCAACACCGCCATCTTTGCCACCATCCTTCCGACCATCGTTAATTCCATCAGCGTTGAGGCACAGCGGTTTTACGACCAGCATTTCGCAGCCGACGATCCTGCCACGATAACATTGAAGCTTGGCGTCACCACGCTACCGTCAGCAACTGGGTCCACGCAGCAGGATTTCATTTTCACCAAGCCCGTCATTGAGTTCGGCATTCAGGTCGCGGGCGCAGTAGTCAATCGCCCCCAGGCTTTCCTCAACGAAGCCAAGCTCACACAACTCGCCCTTTCCGTCCGCTTCGCCGCCTCACTCGTCAACTTGCACGACTCCGACCTCAAGCTCCTTGTCCTTGACGACCTTCTCGTCAGCCTCGACATGAGCAACCGGATGAAGGTCGTCGAAATCCTCCTTACCGATTCCTCACTTGCAGATTACCAGAAGATCATCCTCACCCACGACCGGGGACTCTTCGAAGAGTTTCGCAGGATGATTGGCATTGCTCACACAGATTGGTGCTTTCGAATGCTCCAAGGGAATCCCAAAGATGGAATCGACCCAAAGGAGGAGAAGGACGCACTAGAGAAGGCGACTGACTACCTCAACGGGCACGACTTGGAGGCGGCCGCCCTGCAACTTCGAAAAGCTGCTGAGGACACTGCCCAAAATTACTTGAGGATGGCAACGGGCAAGGCCCCAAAGCCAGGTGAGTTTCATTCACTCTCCGCAAAACTGGATAAGGCGAAGAATATCCTCCTGAACCAGCTTCCCATTCAGATGTTCAAGGACGTTTGTTCCAAGGTTCCCAAGGTGCATAGAGACAAGCTTGTCCGAATGAACGACGACGACTTCGATGCCGATGCAGCTCTCACTTCAGAAGAGAAGACGTTGCTCAAGCAACAGCGCGAAAAGCTAAAGCAGTTCATGACCAAAGAGGCGTGGAAAGCTCTCGATGCGATCGATGTCCTCGACGCGGTCCTCCAAATGAAAGACCGCGTTCTCAACCCCGCCGCCCATTGGTCTGAAACTCCGCTTTACATTGCCGAGGTAAAGAAGGCCCTGACCTTGGTCGCACGTCTCGAAGCAACGCTCCTGAAATGATGCCTAGATGAATCCCCAAGCCCTCCTCGGGATCATCAATCAGGAGGGTCGCGTATGGAAGCAAGGATACCAGCTATAGATTTCCCATGATTCAATCCCTGAAGCCCACTGAGCGTCTGCGTGTTTACGATCTGGTTCGCCAGGCAGGCGTCGATGTCTCTGACTGGTCGAATTACAAGCGTCCCGAATCACCAGAGATAAACCCCAAATACTGTTACGAGTGGTGCTTCGTGACACAGGATCGGGTCGTGATCTGCTTGTGGTTTGGAGACATGAAGGAAGACACCAGCGGGGCCTTCCAGATCCTCAATTATGCTAAAGTTCTGGTCCAACGCCCGGAACTAAGCTCCATCCACAAGACGCGTTACAAGCGCATGGACGAGGCATTTCGAACCGCCTTTCAAAAGCATCTCCCTGTGCGAGCCATCATCCTGGATGGACCTGCCGACCAAAATGGTGACCGTTCGGTCAAATGTCGCGGCCTCGATCCAGAGCCTTGGCACATTGACAGTTACAATGAAGAGAGCGGCTTGTGCCGCTTGCAGCGTGGAAGCGGGCCTGATGCCTTCACAGCAAGCCCTGACGACGATACTTTCAACGACCTAGCTGGTATTGATCTGACCCTACTCGGCCGCGACGAGGCCCAGCGGGCTCTCAAGACCGTCTCCGGCGTGAAACGGGACCCCGCCGTCCGTCGTGAAGTCATCAAGCGCTGCAAGGGCACCTGTGAACGCCCCGGTTGCGGTGCCAGCCGCGACTTCCCCGGCTTCCTCGATGTCCACCACATCCTCGGTGCCGAGAAGAGCGACCGTGCTTGGACCTGTGTCGCCCTGTGCCCGAACTGCCACCGTGAGGCACATTTCTCTCGGGACTGCGATGAACTCAACCTGCGATTGCTGGAGTTCGCTCGCCAATTTTCGCCAGCCCCAAAAGGCAAATCTGATGAGTAGCTGCAACACCACCCGCATAACCTGCCCGAAATGCCAGCATCAGCAGAGTTTCACGATCTGGAACTCGGTGAGCGTCGATCTCGATTCCAGCCGCAAAGGACCGCTTCTTGAGTGGTCGGCACGTTCGCAATAAGTCAGTAGTGCCACCATGGACGAAGAGCCGCCAAACCTAGTCTCAGTCGGAGAGCGCTACCTTCAAAGGGTCGCTTGCGCGGCCTGTGACGAGACCGGTGCAGTTCGATCGGACCAGTCTTCCAATGTAGTGTGCTCAGGATGTTCGGGAGTCGGGTGGATCCTCAGTCAGGCTAATGAACCCGAGGTCTGTCCAACCTGCAAAGGCCTCAAATCCATCGCCCCGTTGGATCGGATGAACTGTGCGGTTTGCCAAGGCCGCGGCTTTCAGGTTCGCCTGCTTCAGGATTACAAGTCAAAGTCAGTCTGCTCCAGGTGCGAAGGAACCCGCTCGATCAAATGCCAGAACTGTGAGGGAACAGGCTATTCGAACTGCCCCAGATGTGAAGGCTCCGGAATTACCGACGCGCCGGATTGGAAGGTATCGGACTATTGTTTGGTCAGTTGCACGAGATGCGCGGGCGCTGGCACATCAATTGCGCGAGATCCCCTTGCCATCAGTTGTCGCGCTTGGGAAAAATCAGAAATCAGAGCGATCATCGAAGCCCGATTTGGAAGTGACTGGTATTCGGACATGAAGGATAACGACAAGCTTCTCCTGGATCGATCTGAGTATGTCTCGGTCGTGAGATGCAAAAGATGCCGGGATTCCAAGCCCACCGAGACTTGCTTTCTATGCAACAACAAGAAGGTGATCGCATTCAATTTTTACGGAGAAGTGAAGTGCGTCGAGTGCGAGGGATCAGGGTTGGTCAAGACACCGTCATGCTGTCCTGACTGTGAGGGTGCAGACGAAGTGCTATGCCCGGATTGTGAGGGAGAGAACGAAGATTTCGACTGCCCGGATTGCAAAGGGACCGGATTCATCGAAGAAATCGTGACGAAAGAGGTCTAGAACGATGAGCGAGCCAACGATCGACCCTGAAGCACAGCCAGAACTACCGTTCGAAGACGTTACCTACGAACGCAATTTGCTCGATCAGCTCCTGATCGATTCCAAGCTCTACCAATCGAGCAAGGAGTTTCAGGAGCTTCTCGATTTCACTATCCGCCTCCGCAACATGGCTCCCTTCAATGCCATGCTACTGCAAATTCAGAAGCCGGGACTGAACTACGCCGCCTCCGCCTATGATTGGAAACATCGCTTCCAGCGCACCGTGAAGGAAAAGGCACGCCCGCTCCTCATCATGTGGCCTTTTGGACCTGTAGCCCTCGTTTTCGACATGCTCGACACCGAAGGGCCTGAATTGCCAAAGGACGCCTTCGCTTTCTACGCCAAGGGGAGGATTGACGGTACTCGGATCGACACCTTCAAGGCGATTCTGGAGAGAAAGCTGATCTTCACAAAACCCTACGATCAGGGCGACAACGACGCAGGCTTCATCCGCCGCCTTACACGTGCAAAAGACAAAAAGACCTACTCCACCTACGAGCTGGGACTGAATCGGAATCACAGTGCCGCCATGTCATTCGTGACGCTGGCGCACGAGCTGGGACACCTGTTTCTCGGGCATTTGGGCGATGACAACAAGATGGGCATCCAGGACCGAAGCGTCGTGATTCACAGGCTGCGTGAGATCGAGGCCGAGTCTGTCGCCTACATCGTCTGCCACCGCAATGGAGTCGAATGTCGCTCGCAGAAGTACCTGAGCGCCTACGTCGAGAGCGGTGAATCCGCCGAAGGGCTCGACCTCTACGCTATCACCCGTGCCGCCGGCCACATTGAACGACTGCTTCACCTCAGCGAGTCCAGCCAGTGGGTTACAAAGTCATCCAGTTCCATTCCATGAGCACCTATCAAAACAACGTTTTTGCCGCCCTCCGGTCGGGCCACCGGCTCTTTCAACGGCTTTCACTGGGAAAGCAATTCCCGAGCATTTGAGATCCCTTTATTCCAGCTACCTCGGTTAGATTTCGGAGCAACCAATCACCATGCGAAAGCGCCACATCAGTGTGATGGGAACTTGGGAGTATTCCGCATCCCAGTTGCTCAAAGAAGGCAACCTCGCCGAAGGGCAGGAACTGGCTTTGCGGAGAGAGCCGGACTGCAAATACGACAAAAACGCCGTCAGAGCTTTCGCCGGGAGAAGCAAGCTAGGCTATCTCCCGAAAAACCTTTCCGCTGAAATTGCCGCCTATCTTGATTCCGGCGGGCGCTACTCGGCAACTGTCGCCCATCTCGGCACAAGGACGAAGAACGGCACATCCTATCCGTCGATCGCTGTTGATCTGTGTCTCCACGACATGCCGGAACAACCCGGTATCGATGAATTGCAGCGCACCGCTGCGTCGTTGAAGCGGGTCAGGGGCATTTACCGCATTTCGAACTCAGCCGACCAGAAAAGCTACATCGGCTCGTCGGCTGATATCGGCAAGCGCTTGAGCAATCACCTGGATGATCTCCTGAACGGAGAACACGGCAATCACTTGCTCTCGGCGGCTTGGATCAGGCATGGCGCGGCCACCTTCGCGTTTCACCTGGTTGAGGAACTCAAGGAAGGGGATCTCTTGGAGCGGGAGGCCTACCACATCCAACAACTTGGCACCTACACAAACGGCTACAACCACTCATCGGATGGGGTGGGCAGGAAAAAGGTTACTGCGGCTGAGTTGGCGGAACTGAAGCAGCAAGGAGCATTCAACCCGGTTTCGCGTCCGTATGTTTCTGCCCCGCAACCACCGAGCCTGGCACCCTCGCAGCTCGGCGAACAGGCATCCACTTCCCCCGCACAAAAAAGTGGCAGTGGGTGTCTCATGATGCTGGCTTTTTCCATGACGTTTGGCGCTACGATGACGCTCTCTCCTGCGCCTCTATGCCGCCACGCCCACGCAGCCGCCTGCCACATTGAGCGCCTCCTGCACCTCAGCGAGTCCAGCCATTGGTTTACAAAATCATCAAATTCCACTCCATGAGCACCGACCAGAACGACGTTTTCACAGCACTCGGACTACTCCGCGATTCGCTCGCCGAGGAAGAGCAGCGCATTCGCAATGAGGGAGCCAAGGCCATGCAGGAAGGCGACTACGACACCGCCACCTCGGTCATCGAGTTCGCCAGGCGTTTGTTGGCCTTTGAGAAAAAGGTGGAGGGACTGGTGGTGGAGTGGGATGAGCTGGAAGACCTGCGCGACACCGCCAGTCCGGCCGTGCAGGAGATTGTCAGCAAGCGCTTCTTCGGTAAGCGCAAGAAGGGCGAGGTGACGCCGCACACCGCATTCTACCGGGCCATCCTCGAATCGTTGGCCGAGATGGGAGGGAGCGGAAAGACCCGCGATGTGCTCGACCGAGTGGGACAGAAGATGAAGTCCGTCTTCAAGCCTCTCGATCACGCCGTCCTGCCATCCGACGGGAAGTCCATCCGCTGGAGGAACTCCGCCCAATGGGCACGCAACACCATGGTCAACGAAGATGGGCGGATGAAGAAAACGAAGAACGGCGTTTGGGAGATCTCCGACAAGGGCCGGAAGTGGCTGAAGGACGAACGTTGAAGAGAAAATGACGACATGCAGAGAATGCGGTGCCGAAGTGGCGTTCCACGTGATTGCCTGAAGCGGGGTAGGTCCTGGATTCGAAGTAAGCGCTCCACGGAGCACCCGGTGACGGGCTTTGCTTTTTGATCAGGCTTTCACGAGGCCACGAGTTCCTGGGCGTGGACCGCGGTGGCGGGACGCAGTTTGGCGGGCAGCAGAGCGTCGATCTCGGAGACCTTACGCCCCGTCCCGAATCTCCCGACTCGAACAGGGAACGACTCTCCTGTGGGGCTCGAAAGGACGAATCAGGCGTCAATCGCCGGGGGGCCCTCTGCGGAGTCCAGGATCTTGCGGAAGAGCGCCCGAAGAGCCGGCGAGTGCCGCAATCGCTCGGACAAGTCGGCGGTGGAGTCGGCATCCACTGAGACACTGACACTTTCTGACCTGGCCACAGGGGTGCCGACTGCGTATGCGAGCAGGACCTTCGCGGCATCCAGTCGCGTGCGGTGGTCTGGCTGCCTGCTCCCATCACGCGCCACGGTGTCAGCGCTCATTGCTTGGTGGATCGTATGGAGGACCTGCTCCGGAGAGACACCTGCTGCCAATTCGGCAGCGAGACGTTGGCTGGGTGATTCACTCGATGGATTTGGATTCATTGTGATTTACAGGTTGTGCAGGCTGAAGGTGCAGGCTCTATAGCTCCGCCTGCACCCTGCACCCCCCTCGAAAGGTGCAAGCGGGGGCTCTGAATCGCCCCCGCGTGCACGCATTCGTTTTGAGGACGTGCAGGCAATGGTGCAGGTTGCCTGCACCTCCCGGGTTTGTTGGTATCTTAGGGATTTCATGGACGGGTGCAGGCGGTGGCGCAGTCAGTGGGTTAGGCCGATCGCTGACGAGACGACGGCCTTGCCGGAGGGGGTGAGCGCCCATGTCGTGGCTTTGCCGGGAATCGGATCTGATTCGGTCAGCCATTCGCGCGCTACGAGCTTGCGGAGCCGTGGCGCTGAGGATTGCCGGGTCACGCCCCATCGCTTGCCTGCATCGACCGCGGTCATCTGAAAATCGAAGGCCTTCGACCGCCACAGACTAACGATCCATCCTTCCTCCTCGGCCTTCGCCTTGGAGTCTTTCGCCACCTGGATCTCAAGATCTGGAATGCGGCGGAAGGCGTAGCTGTCGAGGTCGAAGCGAGCATACACACGTGGGCAGCCGTGAAAGGTTCGCGCATCAATGCTCATTGAAAGCACATCGTCAGCCGTCACCTCGATGGCGACCAACGTCGACGCAGACGCTTGTTTCACGAAAGTTCCTGCGAAACGATTCCTTGCCTTTTCGTCACCAGCCTTTCTGAAATGATCAACCAAGATCACCCCGGCCTGAGTCTCTGAAGCAAAACGCTTCACGACCTCGAACATCGCGGCTACGTCCGCTGTTTCGTTGCCGTCAGGAACCAAGCGATAGAGGCAGTCGATGACTACGAGATCTCCTGGCGCAACCGTGACGGCAATTTTCTCAATCAACGGAAGGATGTCGGCGACGTTCATTCCGTCAAACGAGTAGGCCGCGACGGAGTCGGTAATCTCCCTCTGTCGCACCAAGTCCCCCTCAAACCGATTGCCTCGCGCTTTCGCGAATCGGAAAAGCATCTCGCTTGGCGAAAGTTCGAGGTCGAGAACAATCACCTTCGCTCTCGCGGTAGCGAAGCCATTTACTCCGTCGTCATCAGCCAGCCATGGTATTCCAGCCGCAACGCAAAATCCTGCGTCCTGGGCCAACCATGATTTCCGGCTCTTCGACTCAGCTCCAAGGAGCAAGACCTCGCCACGACGAACGAATCCATCGATTATAAACGGAGGCCGGAGTGCCTCGATTTCAGCCCAGCCTAGATCGACGGTCGATGCGTGATCGACGCGATACCGATCAATGCCACCGGCTTGCTGCACCCTCTCCAGCGCCTCAATCTCGCGGAGTATGGGAGTAACGTCGCCACCGCTTTCGAGTGCAGATTTCAACCTCCAAGCGAGGCGCTGCCGCCATCGGGCGACGTTGAACTCCTGAACGATGCGCGCCGCTCCTTCCAAAGCCTCAGGTCTCTCCACCGGTCGCTGAGCGATGGTGGCGATCGCGATTCGGAGCGTTGCGGAATCTGCCTCATCGAGCCCTTGCTCGCAGACGAGGCCAGCGAACTCGTGCCATCCGCGTCGACCTTCTTCCTTCTGGATGAGCTTGGCGACATCGACGAGTTCCTTGGTGGGGAAGCTCTCGGGATCAATATCGAGAACCCCGATAGGGCCGTGCTCGAACGTGGCCGCCAAGACCCGCTCAGCATTCGCAATGGCCCTCGCTTCAAGGGCTACATGGCTGCCGTGATCAAATAACGATTCTGCCACCGGCGGCGGGCGGTATGGTGGCGCGACGTCGTCGACGACGCGCAGCGTGGCGGCCTGTATCTCCTCTGGAGGCTCGCAGGCGTCGGGGTTGAAAACGAACGCTGTGACGAGCGGATTGTCGTCCGGTTGCGGTGATGATGCGGGTGGCACAGGTCAAGGTGAGGTTGACCGAGCGGGATCCGGGTGGTAGAGACGGGCACTTCGAAATGCTTCCAACCCCTGCCGTGGACAACGCGGCGGGGGTTATTATTGGTCGAGGGTGGCCAGTCCTTCGAGGTATGCAGACAGCGAGTCGAAGGAAATCAGTCGCGTCCCGTGCTTGGCTCCACGGGCTCTCATGGACACGGACTTGATCTTGCCCTCGGCAATCAGTTCGTAGAGTTTGCTCCGGCCTACGCCGAAGTAGTGCGGGACTTGCTTTGGGCGGAGCCATTCAGGCCGCTCTGGTTTTGTTGCTTGGGATTGGGTGGCCGACATGAGCCAGAATGAACACGATCACCCCCAGTGAACGGAAGTGGACGGCCGGTAAAGATCGCGACGGATTCTTACCGGGGCCAGCAATACCCAAAACCGGCAGTCAGAATCGATCTGCTCAAAGACGACCTGCCCGTCTCGCTATTTGCTGCGCGAACGCTTATCCAATCCGGCACCATACATGGATTTTCCGCAACAAATTGGAGCGCGACGCCTAACCATTCAGATTTATCCTCACCGCCGAAATCTTGAAGTGCTGCGATTTTTTCAACCAACGGCGGAGATACATCGAAGGGCAGTCCTTCACCATTGAAAATCGATGACGGATCTCTTCGGGCCGCCTGAATCAACCTGCGCACGGCATCGAGCCAGAATTGAGTCTCCCGCCAGAAACCCGCCGGACTATTATCGTAGGATGTTCCTGGCTTCTTCCCTGGTCGATGCGGAAAGCCCACAAGTTTTCCTATCGGCAATGCCTTGTATGCGTCGAGTTCCTGCTGCCGTTGCTCATTGCCTGCGGAAAGCACTGCTGGGAATTCTTGAGCATGTTCCATCGACTCACTGTGGTGGGCGTGCAGATGCCGGGTGATGCTGACAGCCAAGTCCCGCAGCATCTCGATTGCAGATTCATAGCCGCCAACAGATAGCCGCATCAGTGCCCCCACCGCTTCAACGGCCTCACTGTTGATGTCGTTCACGTCGCCCCAATCGAGCTGGCACCTTTTCGCTGCATCGACATAAGGCGCGTGTCGTTCCTCCATGGTCATTTTCTTCGCTGGGTCCATCACTTTCACTGAAGGCATTGGGTCCCAAGACTCAGGCAACTCTGATGATTTAGACGGGTGAGGCCCCAACAACCAATGGCTTTCGCCGTGCTCCGCGATTTGCATTTTGAGCCAGTCGCAGGGTTCACCTTGAAAGTGTTCGAACGATTTTTCCGCACCTCTCACCCACTCAAGTTGTTCAGCGATCAGTGCGGCGACTTTTGGCAGTGCTGCCTCATGCGTCCCTTTTGGCAACTCACAGCCGAGCAGGAAATCCATGAGGAAAATCACGCCATCGTGATTTTCGCAGAGCTTCCGACTCGTCATGACGGACAGGATTTCGTCGGTAGGAAAGTTCCACGTTTGCCTACTCATGGCTGAAGGGCGCTGAGACCCGGCATTTTCTCGATAGCCGCGGCAAGGGTTTTGACATCGTGGTGGCTGTAAACCGCGTGAACGTTGGAGTCTGAATGGCCGGCCAGCTTCATGCGGACGTCCTCTCCCACATCGGCGTTTGCAAGGGCCGAAACGTAGGTGTGCCGAAGTGAATGGAAGCCGCGCTCATGCGTGGTCCGCCCAGCTGAGTCCTTGGCGATCACCGTGGCCTTGCCACGCGAAACCTCAGCGATCCCCATGATGGCCGCGAACGTCATTGAAAGGCCGCGCTTGCCTGAAACGCTGCGCTTGGCGAGGGAAGGAAACACAGGCGCGTCTGCGTCATCAGCGCTCGGATGCTCTTCCAAGAAACTCTTGAGCTCGGGGTGGAGAGGGATGCAGATCTCCCGCTTCTTCCGTTTGGTTTTGGCGGGAATCAGTCGCAACGTGCCCTCAGCAAGATCGACGGCGCTCCATTTGAGGCGCGACACGTCGCCGAGTCTGAGTCCAGTGAACGCCCCGAAAAGTATCAGGCCCCGCCAGTCGTCTGAAGTGGCAGCCTTGGCGAGCTTTGCGATTTCCTCCCAGGTGAAAGGAAGCCGGCCCGTTGAGGAGGAGGTGTCGAGGGCGTCGAGGCCACTCGCCGGATTGTGAAAAAGAAGGCCTTCACGCACTGCTGACCGCAACGCGCTTCCAACGTCACGGACATAGTGCTGGCAGGTTCGAGCGGAAAGCCCGCTGGTTTGCAGCGTTTCACGGAAAGCCCGCATGTCCGCGATCGTGAGGACTTCCAACGGCTTTTTGGATCGAGTGCCGAGCCACTTCTTGAACGCCTTCACGCTAGCAGAATAGCGCTTTTGGGTGGCGATGTCGGTCACGTCATGTTTCCGTCGCAACCACTCATCCAGCCATGAGTCGATCGTGAAGGACGGAAAATCCTCACCGCTCGAAATCAGCAGGATCTCGGCGAGCAACTTTCGGGCGCTACTCGCATTCAGCGATTCCTTTTGGGCCTCTTGTCCCGCCCTTTGCAGGACCGCGAGGATCCTCCTCGACTTGTCGTCGCCCCCACCGGCCGCTTCCCGAGCCAGTCGCTCAAGATCCGCTGCTGCGCTCTTGGCCTCGCGCTCATTGGTTTTGTGGGTGGACTGCCTGACTTGCTTCGACAGACCGGTCTCGGGATCGGTGACGTAGAAAGAGGCCTGCCACGTTTTGGAGCCGGGGCGCTTGTAGATTGATGCCATCGTGAGGGGGCGGGGTGTGCATGAAACTGTGCATTGCCGATCTTGTCGTTGCGAGCTAATAGTGTCCGGGGCCCTTGATACAAATAGGATTTTAATACAGCTCTAAGGGGGTGAATTGAATCCTGGGTTCGAGTCCCAGTCCTCGTACTTTTTCAATCGAACTTCGATTCTCTGTTCTGTTTGGTGTCACGACTGGCTCGATGATCCCATCGCCGTCTAGCCTGTAGCTCCGATCTTCGTGGCTCGGTATCCGGCCGGGGAGGTCCCCATGATTTTCCGGAACAGCCTGGAGAAGTAGTAGGCGTCCTCGTATCCAAGTTGCGCGGCGATTTGCTTCACCTGAAGGTTTGAGAGCGTGAGGTAGCGTGCGGCGCGCTGCATTTTCAGGTGGATGAAATAGTCCATCGGAGAGAATCCGGTGTGCTGCCGGAAGCGCCTTGCGAAATGGGTTTCGGACAAGTCCGCTTCGCGCGCCATTTCCGCGACGGTGAGCGGTTTTTCCACCCGTTCCCGAAGGTATTGCAAGGTGCGTTCGATGCGTTCGGTCTGCGGGGCCTTGGTGCGTGGGTGAAACGAGGAGTTTCTGAAGAAAAGCAGGGCGAGCAGGTGCCGCACCGACTGGGAAGCGCAGATGATTCCCTCTTGCGAGAAGCCATCGGACAAGATCTTACAGGTTTCCTGAAAAAGGTGTTCCAGTCGCGAAACCAGAGCCCCGGACACGGGCACCACCGGGTGACCGTGCTTCAGCAAGGTGAGGAAAAGGGGAGCCTCTGTCCCAAGGAAATGCAGCCAGTGGATGCTCCAGGGGTCGTCGTCGCTCGCGCCATAGGAATGAGGGGTGCCGGCCGGGATTAGCAGAGCCTCGTTCGGTTGCAGGGACCCGCGGGTCCCACCGATCTCAAACCAGCCGCAGCCGCGCATGCACAGGATCAGGATGTGCTCGCCGCATCCGGTTGGGCGCATTCGGAAATGTTGGCGGGCTTGCGGGTACCAGCCGATGTCGGTGGGGTGGAGGCCTGAGACCAGGATGTGCCGGCTTGTCCGCTTCCGGATCGGCTCGGGAATGACCTGTTGGATCTGATTTGAGAATCCGTCGCGCTTGAATTCGCGTTTCATGGCTGGGATCGATCTAGCGCCAGAGAGGGTGGGATCGTCCATCAAAAGGTTCTTCGCTCCATTGTCAGCGGGACGGGGTTGAGGCTACCTTCATTGCGATGAAACCCGTAAGAGTCAGATCCGAAACCCTCGTTCTTCCGACCTATCTTCCGGCCGTGCCCGACCGGAACCCGATGTTTCTGGAGAAGCGGGTGTATCAGGGTAGCAGCGGAAAGGTCTACCCCCTGCCCTTCACCGACCGGATCGCCGAAACGCCCGTGGAACGGAAATGGCAGGCGATCTGGATCGAGAACGAGTATCTCAAGGTGCTGGTGCTCCCCGAACTGGGCGGGCGCATCCATCGGATCATCGACAAGACCAACGGCTACGACACAATCTACCGTCAGGATGTCATCAAGCCTGCCCTCGTCGGTCTCGCCGGGCCCTGGGTTTCCGGCGGGATCGAGTTCAACTGGCCGCAGCATCATCGCCCCGCGACCTTCCTTCCGACGGAGGTGGAGATTGAAAAGGGCGACGATGGATCGGTGACGGTGTGGTGCAGCGACCACGATCCGATGTGTCGCATGAAGGGAATGCACGGCGTATGCCTGCGGCCGGGTCGCTCGGCGATGGAGCTGCGCGTGCGCGCCTACAACCGCACGCCCTTTGTGCAGACCTTCCTGTGGTGGGCCAATGTCGCCACCGAAGTGCATGAGGCCTATCAGAGTTTTTTCCCGCCGGATGTCTGTTTTGTGGCAGACCACGCGAAGCGGGCGATGAGCGAGTATCCCCTGGCGCAGGGCCACTACTACGGCGTGGACTATGGCGAGCGGGGAAGGAGCGGCGGGCCTGGCGCGAACGACCTGTCGTTCTATGCGAACATCCCGGTCCCCACGTCCTACATGTGCATGGGCAGCAAGGAGGACTTCTTCGGTGGCTACGATCACCGCGAGCGGGCAGGCATCGTTCATGTCGCGAACCACCACATTTCCCCCGGAAAAAAGCAGTGGACCTGGGGCAACCACGAGTTCGGTCATGCGTGGGACCGCAATCTAACAGACGCGAGGCCGAACCGGGAGTTTCCTCCCTACATCGAGATCATGGCCGGGGTCTATACCGACAACCAACCCGACTTCAGCTTCCTCCAGCCGGGGGAAACGAAGACCTGGAGCCAGTATTGGTATCCCATTCGCGAGATCGGCCCGGCGCATCATGCGAACCTCGATGCGGCGGTGCGGCTGACTTTGGGGGAAATGGAGGTCAGCCTCGGTGTCGCCGTCACCCGCTCTTACCCCAAGGCGGTCATTACGATCGAGCACTCCAATGGGAAGCGTTCCTATTCGCGCACCATCGATCTCTCTCCTGGAAAGCCCTTCACCGAAACCTTCAAGCAGGGACGGAAGCCGCTGAACATGGGTGAGGTCATCCTCCGCGTCACCGATCGCAAAGGCATGGAAATCATTTCCCATCAGCCGAAAGTCCGCGTGATGGAGGAGATTCCGGCTGCGGCCACCGAACCTCCAGCCCCGGGGGATATATCCAGCGCTGACGAACTCTTCATCACCGGACTTCATCTCGATCAATATCGGCATGCGACCCGCTCTCCGGTCGACTATTGGAGGGAGGCGATCCGGCGCGACCCCGAGGATTCCCGCTGCAACAACGCGCTGGGCCTTTGGCATCTGAAGCGTGGAGAATTCAGCGTGGCGGAGCTGCATTTCCGCATCGCGATCGGTCGCCTGACCCGTCGCAATGCGAATCCCTACGATGGCGAGGCCTACTACCATCTCGGCCTGACCCTTCGGTTTCTGAACCGCGACGACGAGGCTTACGATGCCTTCAACAAGGGCTGTTGGAACCAGGCGTGGATGGCGGCGGGCTATCACGCCATCGCCGAGATCGATTGCTGTCGTGGCCACTGGCGGGCGGCGCTGGGACACCTGAACCTTTCCCTGCGACACGATATCGACCATCTCCGCGCCCGCAGTCTCAAGGTGCTTGTGCTGCGGAAACTCAAGCGCAAGCGGGAGTCGAATGCGCTGCTCAAGGAAACCGCCGCGCTCGATCCTCTCGACGGCTGGACCCGCGTGCTTGCCGGCAGGAAATTCAAGGGCGACGCCCAGGCAGCGATCGACCTTGCCCATGATCTTGCACGCGCTGGATGGATGGAGGAAGCGATCGATCTGTTAGAGAATGTCGAGATCCGGTCCCGCGACCTCCCGGACCAAAGCCTCGGCGCGCTGCCATTGGTCGGATACACGCTCGGTTGGCTGCATGCGAAGTGCGGGAATCAGAAGGCAGCGTTGAAATGCTACAGGAGGGCGTCGAAGGCGTCCGCAGATTACTGCTTTCCCGCTCGTCTGGAGGAAATTGAAATCCTTGAGTCGGCGATCACCGCAAATCCGGCGGATGCTCGCGCACCCTACTATCTTGGGAACCTGCTTTACGATCGCCGCCGTCATGAGGAGGCAATGCGGCACTGGGAATCGTCGGCCGCGCTCGACCCAGGATTCTCCATCGTCTGGCGCAACCTGGGGATCGGCAGTTTCAATATCGGTCATGATGCACGAAAGGCCCGGAACTGTTATGACAAGGCGTTCGCCGCAAATCCATCGGACGCCCGCTTGCTTTATGAACGCGACCAGCTCTGGAAGCGGCTTGGGGAAAGTCCGTCGAAGCGACTCAATGAGATGGATAAGCATCCGGAACTCGTTTCGAGTCGGGATGATCTGAGCATCGAACTCTGCGCGCTCTGCAATCAGACCGGGCGGCATCGCGACGCGCTCGATCTCGTTTCCTCCAGAAACTTCCAGCCATGGGAGGGCGGCGAAGGCGGTCCGCTCGGACAGTGGGTGCGCTCCCATCTCATGCTCGGCCGGGAGGCGCTCAATGCAGGAGAGCCAGCGAAGGCAGGTAAGCATTTCACAGCAGCATTGAACGCACCGCCCAATCTAGGTGAGGCGAAACATCTGCTGGCGAACCAGAGCGACATCCACTACTGGCTGGGCAGGGCGCTGGCCGCCGCTGGCGAGTCCGAGGAGGCTGAACGCCATTGGGCTATAGCCGCGACTTTCAAGGGCGACTTCCAGGAAATGAGCGTGCGTGCGTTTTCCGAAATGACCTACTACTCGGCCCTTTCGTGGAGGGAGCTCGGACAGTCGGCCAAGGCGGATCAACTGCTCCACGACCTGGCGGGCCATGCAGAAAAGCTGCAAGCCTCCGAAGCGAAGATTGATTATTTCGCCACCTCGCTGCCAACGATGTTGTTGTTCGATGACGATCTTCAGTTCCGTCAGGAGACATCCGCCTTGTTTCTTCGTGCGCAGGCCTTGTTGGGCCTTGAAGAACTTGAAGAAGGCAGGGCGCTTCTCGCGCAGGTGCTGGAACGTGACCCCAGCCACGCGCTCGCGGCGGACCTCATGGGCGCTCCAGGACATGGTTGAGGACCGGTTTGGCGACTGATCCACTCAAGACCCCTGAATCGAATTGTGCTTCCATGGTGGGATCCGCTCGAATCTCCCAGGCGGGCATTGGGGAGTAGAGATTGATCGTCTCCAGAGGATCGCTCAACAGGACCCCGATTCGGAATCCTCAGCGCCAGATCAAGGCCCTCATGGCGGCATCCAGTTCAAGCCACTTTCCCGGTTCGAGGTCCGGGAGGGAAAGCTGGCCGATCGCCACCCGGACCAGCCTGAGTGTCGGGAACCCCACTGCTGCCGTCATGCGCCTCACCTGACGGTTCTTGCCCTCGGTCAGGGTCAGCTCAAGCCAGGAAGTCGGGACCGACTTGCGGAAACGCACCGGAGGATCGCGCGGAGGAAGATCCGGCGGCCCTTCGAGCAACGCGGCCTTGCACGGCCGTGTCCGATGGCCTTTCAGGTCGATGCCTCCTTTCCGCAGTGCATCGATGGCCTCACGGCTCGGGATTCCCTCCACTTCCGCGAGGTAGGTTCTCGGGTGGCCGGACTCGGGATCGAGCAGACGCGAATTGAGCCCTGGCTCATCGCTCAGCAGCAGGAGCCCTTCCGAATCCAGATCGAGCCTGCCCAAGGGATAAACCCGGGGCGGAAATCCGAAGTCCGCAAGCGTGCGCTGTCCCGGCTGGTCGGGGGTGAACTGGGTCAGGACCCCGTAGGGCTTGAAGAAGGCGAGCAGCATGGACGGAAGGTGTTAAGCTCCATTCACCTCTGCGGCAAGACTCTCGAAAGCGAGGTCCCTTTCCGCAGGCTGACGAGGTCGCCATCCCGATGAGACTCCCCCTTCAAGGGATGACCCATGACCATGGCCGACCGAACTGGATCGCAGCACCCGCGTCCTGTGCTGTGCGTGCCACATGATTGCGTAGGTTGACAAAGCTCGCAACCAGTTCCATAGCATGTTGAATGTTGGGTTCATCTTTCTTCGCCATCGGCCACTCACTAGCCGAGGCGACTCGATTCTCTTCGGTTTCATCGCTCCTGTGTGAGGATCTCAGACCGTTGATCAATGCTTTCGATCTGATCATCGTTGAGTTTGGGGAGGGTCTGGAAAATGCCAACATCCTCGGCGAGGGTCCCGTGGCGGAGCAACTCAGGCAACGCCCGGATGGCCTGATGGCATGGGTCGAAGCCAGGGCCTCCCGATTGAAGGATGACTCCACCGGACTTTGCCAAGGGCCGACTGGCGAGGAGTTGTCCGACATCCCCGGACTGAAGGAATGGCTGGAGAACATCGGATGCACCGACATCATGGGTGGCCGTCTTGTTAGAGGACGCTATCGCAGCGCCTGTCTCGCCGCATTTCGTCAAGGTGGGCAATTCACCGAGGAGGAACGGGAACGAATGCTTGCCGCCGTGCTCGTTGCCCGCTGCGTGCTGGGGCGGATCCAGAATGATGGGTATGATCGCCGCTGCCTTGAACGCCTCATCCACACCCGCAGGGAGGCCGTCGTCGCCGTCTTCATGATCCAGGAAGACCGTGTGAGACCTTACAACCCGGGAGGAGTCGCCTACGCCGAATCCTGTTGGGGAAAGGACGACGTCGAGTTCTTGCTGGCTCCCGAGATTCTCGCAAGACTTCACGAGAAGCTCGCAGATGCATGGGACACGCCCGTCAATTCGAACTGGGTGGAAGTGGAGTTGGAGCTTGGCGGCGGTCCGATCACGGTCGGAGCCTTGGCAAGGCCGGATGGCGGCTGCCTGCTGCTCTTCACTCCCCCCTCCAGACAAACAGTGTCCGCCGGTGCCGTGCCGATGCTGACCCGCCGGCAATGCGACATCATGGACTGGATCGCCGAAGGCAAGACCAGCGCCGAGGTGGCAATCATCCTCGAGATCAGCCCCCGCACCGTGGAGAAGCATCTTGAAGCCGTGTTCCAGCGCCTCGGGGTGGAGAACCGGGTGGCCGCGATGCGTAGCTACCTGGAGGCGAAGGGGGGATTCGGCTCCCATCCTCCAGGCTGATCACGGCCATGATGAAATGGCTGAAACAACATCCGTTTCCGGTCGAGGCGTGGTTTGACCGGGTGCTCGCCCTCAGCTTTGCCGTGCCGGAATCGATCGCGAGGCAACTGATTTCTCCAAAGCTGGAAGTAGATGCCTACAACGGTTCCGGCTTCATCACGGTCGCTCTGGTCTGGACGAAAGATCTGCGGCCTGCGGGATTTCCGAGATGGCTGGGCCGCGATTTCTTCCTTGCCGGGTTCCGGGTGTTCGTGCGGATGCGCGATGACAAAGGAAGACGCTTGCGCGGACTGAAGATCCTCCGCAGCGAGACTGACCGCACAGGCATGGTGGTCTCGGGAAATTTCCTCACACATTACAACTACCGCCTCGCTGAGGTGAAGCTCGAGGAGCGCGATGGGGTGATTCGGGTTCGCACGTTTTCCCGTGATGGGAAGGCGTCGCTGGACATCGAGGTCGACACGGCAGTGATGCCCGAGGCACCGCCAGAAGGTTCTCCCTTTCCAGATTGGAGAACCGCCCGACGGTTTGCCGGACCGATGCCATTCACGTTTGATGACCATGGCGATGGGCGCTTCGTGGTGATCGAGGGCAAGCGATCGGAATGGACGCCGAGGCCGGTCGGGGTGAAGGCCTGGAAAGTCGCGATGTTTGACGAAGAGCTCTTTGCCGGAATCACACCGGTGCTGGCGAATGCCTTCATGGTCGAAGGCGTCCCCTATCGTTGGGAGCGCGGACGGCTCGTGACTCCGGGAGGGGATCCCTCATGAACCGCAGACGATTCCAAGGTGTCTCAGCGGTCATCCGGTTCAACTGGCCGTTCTACGTCGCCTCCACCATCACGATCATGGTCGGAGCATTCCTCGGCTTTCATCTCACGAATTGGCTGGCTGCCATGGTTCTAACAGGAACCTCCATTGCCCTGTGGCTGACACTGGCGTCCCTGCTCGCCTCCTGGTGGGTGTACGATGTTTCCGACCTGCATCGCCATGGCTGGCTCACACGGGCGGCGGGGAAATCCACTGGTCGTTGGATCAATGCGCACTCGGGATTTGATGAAACGTCCCGGGCCTTGAAGGAACGATTGCCCGGCGAGTGGACTGTCCTCGATCACTTTGACCCGGTGTGCATGAGCGAGCCCTCGATCCATCGTGCGAAGAAACTCTATCCGCCGCTGCCCGGAACCTTGTCAGCTCCCTTTGATCGCTGGCCGGTGGCGAATGAATCCATCGACGGCATCTTCGGGCTGCTGGCGATCCATGAACTCCGCACCCACGCGGACCGCGTGAAATGGTTCACCGAAGCCCGTCGCGTGCTCGCATCCGAGGGACGCGTGGTCGTGATCGAGCACGTCCGCGACGCCGCGAATTTCATCGTCTTCGGCCCGGGTTTCCTGCATTTCCACTCCATCCGAACCTGGGAGAAATCCTGGCAGGAAGCTGGCTTTCGTTTGAAAGAGAGCTTCCGGATTTCACCCTGGGTCCGGGTTTTCATCCTCACCGCCCGATGATCGCACCTGACACCCTCGAATGGCCCCTTCGTGTGGCCGGAGCCGGATTGATCCTGCTTGCCCTGCTGCATGTTCCGATCAGCCGTGAGCTGAAATGGAAGGAGGAGGGCAAACGCCTCTCACCGATGAACGAGTCGGTCTTTCACGTCCACACCTTCTTCGTCTGCCTGATCCTGGTGATCATGGGCCTGCCCTCACTGCTGACTCCGCAGGCCCTGTTGGAAAAGAGCATGCTGGGGAAATGGACGGCGGTTTCCTGGTCGGCCTTCTGGTTCATTCGGCTGTATTGCCAGTGGTTCGTCTATCGCTCGGATCTGTGGAAAGGAAATCCGAGGGACACGGTGATTCACTACTGGTTCACCCTGGTCTGGATTTACCTCACCACCCTCTACGGCCTGGTGGCGGCGGTGCAGTTCGGATGGAAGTGATGAGGGTCGCCGTGAATTCTCAGCGGAGTTGTGGAGGGCGGACGATGCACCAACTGGCGTGCGGGCCCGTGGCACGCAGGCGGATCGCGACAACCGGCTTGCCCTTGAGTTCGGCCTTGGCATTGCCGTAGGCGAAGTCGGCGATCTTGGTGAAACTCTTCCCATCGAACGATGCCTCCAGCACCGCGTTCTGGATCTGATCCTTGGTGCCGGAGGCTTCACCAGTCGGGAGTTCGACGTGATCCAGCGCCAGGGGCTTTTCGAAGGTGAATGTGATGACTTCATCTTTCGAAAGCGGGCGACTCGACCAGAAGAACGCACCAGGGTTCCACGACTCCAGAGCCTTTGTGTCATGGTCCTGATAGTGCGGGATCGAGGTCTCCACCTTCATGAGCGGTTCCAGCCATGAGGACCGCTCAAGCGAGATCGACCCATGTGAATCGTTGCCGCCGTCGGCCTTGATCTCGGCACGAAGAGTGTACTTGGCTCCGCTCCGGTGACCCTCGACCGCGAGACGATAGCTGTTGTTGCTCGATCGGCTTCCGGTTTCACCATCATGAGTGTCGGTCGCGATCACCTTGCCATCCCGGACGAGTTCGACCTTGCGGATCATCAGCTTCTGTCCGCCACTGCTGTACTGGAAATTGGCGCGATGAATGCCGTCACCTACGATGGCGGTAGTAGCATCGAAGTCAGTCGATTTCCAATCAGTGGTCACCGTTTGCGGCGTCCATTTGGCGAAGCCTTCACGTTCCGCGCCATTCTTCGCAGGACTCGTACGCTCCTGGAAGAGGGTCACATAGCGGAGCTTGGACGGGTCCTCGATTGCAATGGCCGCGGTGTATCGTGGGGACCCGGCGGTCGGCTTGCTGCCGTCCGTGGTGTAGCGCAGGTCGGCACCTGGAAATGGTGCGATGAGTCGGGCCTTGCCCTCCTTCCAAGTCGCGGTCGGAGGTGGGACTCGAAAAGCAATTCCCTGATGATTCAGCCGCTCGAGATCGGGTCCGAGCCGCTTGGAAAAGTCCTCCCACGAACGACGTTCCTGCGGGGTCCAGCCGACTTCCGCAAGCGCGCAAAGTCGCGGGAAAATCTTGTAGTCCGCGCCGTTGCCATCGGTGACGAACTCGGTCCACAGCGCGGCATGGGGTCCCATGATCGACGACTGCTGATCAGGCGTCAGATTGCCACCGGAGATCGGATCAAACGAATAGGTCTTCGAGGTTTCGATATTTCCCGCCCACCAGTGGCCCTTGGGTTCGTCGGGGCCGCCGTAACCCATGTCGAGGTAACAGAACGGACCAGCCGCCATGATGACCGGGTGGCCCTTTTTCGCGGCCTCGAAGCCGGGTCCCGTTCCGGTCCAGGCCATGACGGTGGTATCCTCGCGCAGCTTGCCACCGCCGAGGATTTCATTCCATCCGATCATCCGCCGCTGGTGACCACCGATGATGGTTTCCAGGCGACGGGTAAAATGGTTCTGCACCGCGCTGAGGTTGGCGAGCTTCTCACGAGTCATCAGCTCCTTGACCGCCGGGTCCTTCGACCACGCCTCGTGGTTCACCTCATCGCCGCCGATGTGGATGTATTGGAACGGGAAAAGCGAGGCGACCTCACGCATGATGTCATCGACCATCCGATAGTTTTCCTCGCGGGCCGGCGAGATGACGTTCGATTTCACACCTTGCACGGAAACGGTATCATCTCCCACGGAAGGCAGCGTCTCCGGATAGGCGGTCGTCACGGCGAGGCAGTGCCCGGGAAGATCGATTTCCGGCAGGATGTCGATGTGGCGCTCGGCTGCGTAGGCGACGATCTCGCGAATCTGCTCCTGGGTGTAGAAGCCGCCGTAACGCTTGTGGGTTTCGCCTTCGCGGGTGTTGGGCAGTTTGCACTCGGTGCCGCGCCAGGCACCGATCTCGGTGAGCTTCGGCCAGGCCTTGATCTCGATGCGCCAGCCATCGTCATCGGTGAGATGCCAGTGGAAGACGTTCATCTTCCGCGCCGCCATCGCATCGAGGAGATGCTTCACGTAGTCGGGTCCGAAGAAATGCCGCGACTCATCGAGCATGAACCCACGCCAGCCGAAGCGCGGCTGATCCTTGATGCGGGTGCAGGCGGCCGACCATTCGATGCCATCAACCTTGGTCGGGGAGAATGCCGCTGGAGGGAAAAGCTGCCGCAACGTCTGGATGCCATGGAAAAGGCCTTCGCTGTCCGACGCGGTCAGTTGCACCTGGCCGGTCGTGATGTTGAGCTGATAGCCTTCCTTTCCGGCGGATGCCCTCAGGCTCTCATCGATGCCGATTCGCACGCGAGCCTCGGTGGAGACGACCTTCAGCGGAAATCCCGTGGGAAGCCTCAGACCCGCCGCGAGCTTCTCGGCCTCCTTGGCGGCTGCGGGAGAGTTGGTTTGGATCTGATCCTCTGCTTTCAGGGTGAACTTGCCCTGAGCTTGTTGGATTGAGGCGGGAAGCGGAACCTGGCCTTGGGTCAGGGCCGAGAATCCAACGAAGAGGACTGGGGCAAGATGGCGAAGCATATCAGAAAACAAAGAAATTGACCGGCATCAAACGTCGAGGAGGCCTGGAATGTTTCGGGAAAGCACCGGTTGGTTGGGCCGACCACTTCTGACATCAATAGCCGAGCCACGGAGCCAGCCATTTTTCGCACTCCTCGACCGTGATGCCCTTGCGCCTCGCGTAGTCCTCGATCTGATCCTTCTGCAGTTCCGAGATCATGAAGTAGTGGCTTTCGGGATGTGCGCAGTAGAGGCCGGAAACAGCGGAGCCCGGGTGCATGGCCATGCTTTCCGTCAAGGTGACGCCGGTCTTCTCCGATGCCCCTAGTAGATCGAACAGGATCGGCTTTTCCGTGTGGTCCGGCTGCGCGGGATAGCCCGGCGCGGGACGAATGCCACGGTAGTTTTCCTTGATGAGCTGCTCGCTGGTGAACTCGTCCGGACGCTCGTATCCCCACGCGACACGGGCGCGATGGTGAAGCAGCTCGGCGAAGGCCTCGGCCAGACGGTCGGCGATGGCCTTGGTCATGATCGATTGATAAGGATCGCTGGCAGCATCGAATTCGGCTGCGAGTTCGTCTGCGCCATGGATGCCGACGACGAACGAGCCGATATAATCATGAATCGTGGCGGCGCTTTCCAAGCGCCATGCCTTTTCAGAGACCCAAGTCCAATCAGGCAGCCCGGCCTTGATCGGATTATTCAGAATATAGTCCCGTTGATTCGAAAAATCCTCGGGCCCCCGAACGAGATGATCGTAGGATTCCTTCTGCCAGAACTCGCCACTTCGCCCCAAAAGCTCATTCGCGACTTTGGCGCTGTGCCGTTTGATGGAATGAAGGATATCGGGAAGTGTGTGGCCACTGCGAGGCTGGAGGAGAAGATGGACGTGGTTCGGCATCACACACCAGGCTTCGAGATCATAGCGCTCCCCCGCGAAGTGAAGAATGGACTCCTTCACCACTTCTGCGATTTCCGGTTGCTTCATCCAGCACTCGCCATGGCCTTGATTGAGGGCGTCTTCGATACAATCGTCATACAGCGATGCGATTTTCTTTCTGAAATCCTCCGCAAGGGAGTGGTCGCCTGCTTCGTCGGCTGACTTCAGATCCGTCATCAAGCGATGCTTCTCTGTTCGGTAGTCATTGATGACTTTCGAAGGCAATGAATCGGCTAGACGGAAGGTAACAGCATAGGTGGCTCCATCCAGATACCAATGCGGGAGATTGCCCCATTTCTCTCGATCGACGAATTGTGTGCTCGTGATCGCGATGGGGGCTTGGCGCTTGGAAAGCGCCGCCACGGGCGCGAAGTAGTCGCTAAGCGCTTCATTCGGTTTCCCACTCTCTTTCTTGATCTGCTGGCGCAGCGCGTGGAAACGGGTCTGCTCGCTGGTCCTTGAATCATCCTTCCACACGATGATGTCGTCGCCCTCGGCATTCGCCGGGAAGAATCCGAAGGTGCCACGTGCGGTGAAGCGCTGTTCGGCGATGATCTTGTCGAGCAGTTGAAGCGCATCGGCGTGCAGCTTGTGGGCCTCGACGACGACTTCCGGGTTGGTCGATTGGAAGCGCTTTTCATCCATCTTCCACACACCGCGCAACTCCCATGAATGGAAGAACGGGGTCCAGTCGATGTAGCTCGAAAGCTCGCGCAGGGTAATCGGGATGATCTCGTTTTCGGCAAAGCCGGCCTCGTAGGAACGATCACGATGACAGATCTCCGGCGCACTTTCACGGCTCTC